>JAJRTB010000145.1 GCA_024278495.1 Deltaproteobacteria bacterium | reverse complement strand
TCAGGGGCACCGCATCTTCGCACGGTCGCGACTGCCCGCATAGTCGGCTATAGCGGTCAGCCGCGCCTGCACGAATCTGCGGCACCCCTGACCACGTACAAAGTATGGGTAGGTACAATCGCAGAGTTACAAACCCTGTGAAGAATTACGGCGGATCAGGTCTGGACGGCGTCTGTAAACAGTTCCTGTTTTTCACGGCGTCCGTGCGCCGCATTTTTTTCGATGCTTTTCAAGGTATACCTGAAATCCTGTTCGACTTCAAAATGAAATCCTGATAAAGTACAATCCGTTATATAATGGATTCGGATCAACGGACTCGCAACGGGAGGAGAAGAGCCATGCCGTATGTGAATATCAGGGTTGCCGGCAAGCTGAGCCGGAAACAGAAAGACAAAATAGCCCGGGGCGTCACAAAGGTTATTGCCAGAGAGGCCAAAAAACCCGAGAGCTCCATCCTGATCTTTATTGACGAGTGCAAACGGGAGAACATTGCCAGCGGCGGTAAACTGCTGGACGGAAAATAGCGCTCCCGCCCTTTTCTTTTACAAATTTTGATTATGGCCTGGATCCGTGAGCGTTCACCCGTGGTGCAGATGAAAGTGATCAGGCCATGGGGCTATAGTGACCTATGCCCCATGGTTTGATCGCTTTCAGATGGGCCGCGGGTGGGCGCCCCGAAGGGCGGCACCGAGTGAATATTTATCGGGCTGAATGTGAGACCAGATAGTTCATTTTCTCAAGATGTTAACTGACAGAAACACAAGTTTTCGTCACGGATCCAGGTATGGATGAACAGCAGGCCGCGGCCCGGCTCGCGGAGCTGCGCCGCGAAATCGCCCACCACGATTATCGCTACTACGTTCTCGACGATCCGGAAATCGCCGATGTCGAGTATGATCGCCTTTTTCGGGAACTGCTGGACCTGGAGGAGCGTTTTCCCCACCTGATCACGGAAGATTCGCCCAGCCGGAGGGTCGGGGGTGAGCCTCTGGCCGGTTTTGCCGAGGTTGTCCATCCTTTTCCCATGTACAGCCTCGACAACGTCTTTGACGAGGCTGAGCTTACCGCCTTTGACCGGAAGGTCAGGCGCTACCTGCAGCGGGAAGAGGCCGTCGCCTACGTGGCCGAACCCAAGCTGGACGGCCTGGCGGTGGAGTTGATTTACGAGAAGGGACTCCTGGTGCAGGGCTCGACCAGGGGAAACGGCGAAGTCGGCGAAGACATCACTGCCCAGCTCCGGACGGTGCAGTCCATTCCCCTGCGCCTGCGGGAGAGCAACGCCGCGCCTCTGCCGGATCAGCTGGTGGTCCGCGGCGAAGTGTATTTTCCCCTGGCCGGGTTTGCCGAACTCAACCGGCAGCGCCAGGAGCAGGGCGCGCCGCTTTTTGCCAACCCCAGGAACGCGGCGGCCGGGTCCCTGCGTCAGCTGGATCCGCGTATAACCGCCCGGCGGCCCCTGGCCTTTTTCGCCTACGGTGTCGGCGATGTCTCGGTCCTGGCCGTTGCCCGGCAGAGTGACCTGCTGGCGCGGCTCAAGCAGCTTGGTTTCCGGGTCAACCCGTTTTGCCGCCGTTGCGAAAGGGTGGAACAGGTTGTGGCCCACCATGGTTTTTTACTGGACCGGCGTCATTCTCTGGAGTATGAGATCGACGGCATGGTGGTCAAGGTGGACGACCTGAAGCTGCAGGCCAGGCTGGGCACCACGACCCGGGCGCCCAGGTGGGCGGTCGCCTGGAAGTTCCCGGCAACCCAGGTGAGCACCAGGATCGAGGCGGTCGAGTTCCAGGTGGGGAGGACCGGCGCGGTGACCCCGGTGGCATTGCTTGAACCGGTCAATGTCGACGGCGTGATGGTCCGGCGGGCCACCCTGCACAACCGCGATGAGATCAAGCGCAAGGATCTGCGGATTGGCGACCGGGTCCTGATCCGCCGGGCGGGTGATGTCATTCCGGAGGTGATCAAACCGGTGGTCGAGGTCCGGACCGGCGAGGAGAAGCCAATTCGGTTTCCGGAAGACTGTCCGGCCTGCGGTCATGTCCTGGTCCGGCCGGAAAACGAGGCCGTGACCCGCTGTGTCAATGCCCACTGCCCGGCCCAGCGCCTTCAGAACCTTATCTACTTTGCCGGTAAGACCGGCCTGGATATCGAGGGGCTCGGCAAAAAGAACATGGAACAGCTGGTGGCGGCCGGACTGGTCAAGGACCTGCCCGATATCTTCAGGCTCAAGGTCAGTGATCTTGCCCGGCTGGACGGCTGGGGAGAGAAGTCTGCTGAAAACGCGGTTCGGGCGATCCGGGCCGCGGCCCGGCCGACCCTGTCCCGTTTTATCCAGGCCCTGGGCATCAGGTATGTGGGTGAAGTGAACGCGACCCTGCTGGCCCGCCGTTTCCGCACCCTGGAGAAACTCACGGCCGCTTCCCTGGAGGATCTCTTTGAAATCGAGGGAATCGGCGAGCAGGCCGCGGCCAGCCTGGTGGACTATTTTGCGGACGAAGCGGTTCAGGAAATGCTTGACCGGTTGCGGGCGGCCGGCGTTGAAATCGTCCCGGAAAATGTGACGGAGAAGGGCCTGGCAGACCGGGTCTTTCTCTTTACCGGCACCCTGGAATCGATGTCGCGCAACGAGGCCAAGCAACGGGTCAAGGCCCTGGGCGCCCAGGTGGTCTCCGGGCTCAGCCGCCGGGTAACCGACCTGGTGGCCGGGGCAAAGGCGGGCTCCAAGTTGACCAGGGGGCGTGAACTCGGAATCCGGATCCTCACCGAGGAAGAGTTCCGTGCCCTGCTTGACGGGGTTAAGGAGGGAACATGAGTATCAGACGGGTGCATGTACTTGTCCGTGGCCGGGTCCAGGGGGTCTTTTTTCGTGATTATACCCGAGCTCAGGCAGAAAAACGTCAACTGGGGGGCTGGGTCCGAAACCTGCCGGACATGAGTGTCGAGGCGGTGTTCGAGGGAGCTCCTCGGAACGTTGAGGCCATGCTGGACTGGTTGAAGGAGGGCTCTCCCCTGGCCGCGGTTGATTCGCTGACCGTGACGGAGCAGGCGCCGGCCGGTGAAACGGGTTTTGTCATACGCTATTGATCAGGTGGGAACGCAGCAATGAAAAAAGTTCAGGTGCCGGCGGGGCGTCCCCTGGGGCGCATAGTCTGTCCTCACTGCGGCAATGACCGTGAGTTTGTCGAGGTGGCCCGTAATGTTATTGTTACCACGACCTATATTCAAAATGATGACGGCAGCTTCACCCCCGAGCATGGGGACAGTGACGTCCATGGAAACGTGGGGTTGTTTTGCGGCCGGTGCGACGCGGATCTCACGACCTTTTACAACCACCTGATGGAGATGATTTTCTGACCATGGCCTCTCCGGTGATAATCAGAGACAACCGTTCTCTCTTTGCCCGGTATGATGAACTGGGACCAGGTGACGTGGTGATCGGGCGGGTGCGTCTCAAGCCGGGCGAGGAACATGTCCTGCTTGATCTCACCTCCCGCGGGGTCGTCCTGATTCCATCCGCGTCCGCGCAGCTCTGCAGTCGCTCCAAGGTCTTTCAGGCCCGGATCCTTGGAGAATTCATGGTGCCGGGAACCAGAGCCGTCTATGACCTGCACGGCCTCATGGAGCTGGTGTCTGATTACGGCCGTCTGAAGGTCGGACAGGTGGTCTGTAAACTGGACAGGGCCAACGGCGGTCAGGGAATTCTTCTTTTTCCCTCTATTGAGGATGTGTATAACCAGGCCGTGTGCAAGGCCCTTGCCTTCCCCTTTGTGATCCAGCCCTTTGTCGCAGGAGCAACAGATATCCGGGTGGTCCTGCTCGATGAGCATGTGGAGGCGTACCGGCGTCATAACCCGCATAACTTTCGTCATAACCTGCACTGCGGCGGCAAGAGGCGGCCGTGGCCTCTGACTCCGGCGCAGTTTGGGCTGTGCGAACAGGTCATGGCGCGGGCCGGTTTCGTTTACGGTTGTGTTGACCTGCTGTTTAAGGATGAAGACAATATTTTTCTCAGTGAAATCAACCTGCGGGGCGGTCTGCGCGGGGCCCGGATCGATCAGCGGGAATACGCCGCTGCCGTGGAACAACTGCACGAACAGTTGCTGGACAGGCAGAGAACGCGGACGTCCCGTGTCAGTTGCTGAATTCGTGACGAAAATTGTGGCTTTGGCAGCTAACGCATTGAAAAAGTGAAATATTTGTTCACACATTCACGTGCAAGTTTCCGGCAGGCACTACCGCATCGGTACACACCCTGTGACGAGTCACGGCAGGTCGCGTCTGAGAACCGTCCCGCAGGGGAGGAGAAAAGGATATCGTCACGGATTGTCGGATTCGCAAAAAGTAGCGAACCCGATGGATCAGTAGTGTAACTTTTTGAACTATCGTTGTGCTCTGCTTGTGTTTATGACTTGGTACGAGCTTATCACGGATTCAGAAAAAAAAAGGAAGGCTGATTTCAGCCTTCCTTTTGTACAACCTGTGTTGTCTCTGTAAAACTTAGACGCAACCGGTCGGCTTGGGCAGGCCGGCCATCTTACAGGCGCCTTTACCCGGGCCACTGGGGAAGAGCTCGTAGATCCTCTTCAGCGGGAAGCCGGTGGTCTTGGACAGGATACGTACCATGGGAGCAATACCGTTTTTCTTGTAGTACTCCTGCAGTGCGTCAATAACTTTCTGATGTTCGTCGGTCAGCTCAGAGATACCTTAGATGGTCTTGACATAGTCGACCCAGTTCTCATCCCATTCTTCCATACCGTTGGCCAGAAAGCCGTCTTCGTCTACATTGTAAGTTTTACCGTTGTGATCAATAGTTGCCATGAAATCCTCCTTGGGGCAATTTCTTAACGAATAAAATAAAACTTTTCCCTTATATTGTTGAGTAAAAATGATTTACTATAGGCCACAACCTTTGTCAAGCAAACAAGATCATTTTTTTGAATGAATGGCCAATCATTTTTCCGGGGTGGCTGCGGAGTGTTTTCTCTGAAAAATTGGTTGTCTTTCTGGGGAAGCCTGTGTTTTTATATCCCCTTGTGAATTTGTGATACGCTCGTAAAAATCCGTCAACACCGGCCGGGCACAACGACAGATTAAACAAGTATCCGCCGGTTGCACGGTTTTTTTGCGAAACCGACAAGTATTTTTTTTAAGCCAAACCATCCAGGCGGGAGCAAGCGATTATGCTGAATATTTTACGTAAACGGGCCCAGTCGACTCTTATCCAGGCCGTGGTTCTTATCATTGCCGTTGTTTTTGTGTTCTGGGGCGTCGGGACCAATCTCGGGAACAAGCGCAACACACTGGCCACGGTCAACGGTGCGGAGATAGCCCTCCAGGATTTCCAGCGCAACTATGATAATGCCGTTGATAATATGCGGGCCCAGTTTGGCGGCTCCATCCCCCCGGGTTTTCTGGAAGGTTTGGGACTGAACCGTCAGGTCCTGAACCAGATGATAAACTCGGAGATCCTGCGTCAGGCCGGGGCAAGGATGGGGATAACGGTCAGCAAGCTTGCGACCCAGGACGAAATAAAGAATATGGACGCGTTCAAGACGGCCGGCCGCTTTGACCTGGAACTGTATCGGAGCGTGTTGAGTCGGAACAGGATGACCCCGACCACCTTTGAAGCCGGCCTCCAGCGTGATTTGCTGACCCGGAAAGTGAGCGAGGCGGTTAACGGTTTTGCCGTTGTGACCGATAGTCATGTCAAGGCCGTGTTTGACTATCGGAACGAAGAGGTAAAGCTGGCTTACGCGGCGGTCAAAAGCAGTGACCTGGAGGATATGGTTGAGGTGGTTGATGAGGAGCTGGCCGCCTGGTACGGGGAGCATGAACAGCAGTACCTGGGTGAACCGAAAATCCGTCTCCGGTATCTGTTTTTCGCCTATGACGAGGGTCTTGATGATATTGAGGTGTCTGAAGAGGCGATCAGGGCGAACTATGAGCAGAACAGGGACACGTATTTCACCCCTGAGCAGCGCCGTGCCCGCCATATTCTGATCAAGGTGCCCGGGGACGCGGGTACCGAGGTACGCGCGGAAAAGAAAAAAAAGGCTGAGGAGATTCTCGCGCTGGTCCGGCAGGGTGGAGATTTTGAGGCGCTGGCCAGGGAATATTCAGAGGGGCCCAGCCGCCTGAACGGCGGCGACCTCGGGTTCTTCAGTAAAGGCGCCATGGTTGAGGCATTTGACCAGGCGGTTTTCCAGTTGGGGGTCGGCGAGATAAGCGGCGTGGTGGAGACCGTCTTTGGCTACCATATTATAAAAGTGGAAGAGATCAAGGCTCCTTCGACCCGGACCCTTGACGAGGTCAGGGATGAAATCGTCTCTGAGCTTAAGAAGAAAGAGGTCAGTGGGGTAACTTTTAAGAAGGCGACCCGTGCCTACGAGGACATTATCCGTTCCGGCAGCCTCGAAAAGTATAGCCGGACAGAGGGCGCCGACGTTCGCCGGACCGATTATTTCACCCGTGCTGAGCCGCCGGGCCCTCCTGTTTCTGATCCTGTTATTTTGCAGAAGGCCTTCAGCCTGAACAAGGGTGAACTCAGCTCCCTGGTTGAAACCTCCAAAGGCTACGCGATTCTTTTTGTTGACGATGTTCAGGAGCCTGCGGTTCCCGAACTTGACGAGGTGCGGGACAGGGTTGTCGCGGATTATCGGAAGGCAAGGAGTCGGGACCTGGCCCGGGCCAAAGCGGGAGCTATCCTGGAAGAAGCCGTGGCCGCGCAGGAGCTGGCCAGGGCTGTTCCGGACGGGGTTGAGCTGAAGGAAACCGGTTTCATCCCCCGGTCAAAGGCAGCCGGCACTGTTGATCCCCCCGCGGCACTGGTTACCGGGGCCTTCAGCCTGTCCCTGAAAAAACCGTTTCCCGAGGAGCCGGTCGTCCAGGGCGACACCTTTTACGTGTTTCAGCTTCTGGCGAGGAAAGTCGGCTCCGAAACCCTGGATGATGCAACCCGCGGGCAACTCCGGGACCAGTTGCTTGCCGCTGTCCAGGCTGAACTCATGAATCGCTGGCTGGAATGGCTTCGTGGTGATGCCGAGATCTGGGTCAACGAGCAGATTCTGCAGTAACACAGGCTCTGGCCGGCATCGGCTGTTGGGCTTCCTGTGCCGTGGAATGCCGGAGATGCCGGCTGGTGCTGACAAATTTTTGCGAACTCATCACGAATTCATCTATATTCCATCGTACAGATTATCGGAGCTTCATGGCTGCAGAAAAAGAATCCAACAGTTTGTCTTCCTTCACCTCTGTGTCCCCTGAAGAAAAGTTTCTCCTGTACCTGATATCCGTTGTTTTTGAGCCGGTTTCCGCCACCTTTCTCCATTCCTGCCTGGGCAAGGTCAAGTCCAGGCAGGAGGGCGGGGTCGGGATGAAGATGGATACGCTGCGGGAAAAACTCGACAGGCTGCGAAGGTTGGGGATGCTGGATGAAAAGAATCGGATTCCCCATCCCCTGGTGGAACATATAACCCGGCAGGCGGTAGAGGAGGGGGTCTTTGATGACCTTGTCGACCTGGTCGAGAGGGCCGCGCCTGTCTCCTACCTCTACGGCAAGTGGTCGACCCGCTGCTGGCGGGCCTTGCGTCAGTTCCGTATCGGGGTTTACAGTGGTGATTTTGATAAAATTGACGAGTCCCAGCAGTTCCTGGAAGAGCATTGCCGGGATCAGTTCAGTGTCGGGAGTGCGGCTGTTCTGGTGGCGGCGGAAGCCTTTGACGTCCAGTGGTTCGGCAGCCTGCCCGGATCCCTGCAGTTTTACCTGCTGGAAAAGGTTGTCCGGTACAGTGCGGCACACCTGAATCATTATCCCCGGGTTATCGAGTATCTTGAAGATGAGTCCCTGTTGACTGTTCCCCTCGACGAGCAGGTTCCGTTTCATCGGTTGCTGGCCGGACACCTGCTCATCCAGGGACGGTTCGGCGCCTTGCGCAGACTGCTTGAACGCCATGAAGGTTCGTTCAGGGCCTCGGGTTTTGCCGGTACCCTTGCCTTTCTCGAAGGCGATTCGGCCCGGGCCCTGGAGCTGTTCAACGCCGACCTGGAGCAGCTGCACCTCTTTTTCGGGGATGACAATGCCTTTTTTTTCGGCCTGCCCGGACTCTTCTGCCTCTTCGTCCTCCTGGAACGAAACGATCCCGGGGACAGGGCGCGGATAAAGGCCCATATAGCCTCGGCTCTGGACAGCTACAAGGGCGTCCCGGAAGAGGTTCCCTACCAGTTTATCAATGCGGTGGTCGGTTCCATGGACGGCGTTCTGCCTGACATGATGATGCTCACCGGGCAGCTCATAAAGGATACCGGCAGCCTGACCAGGCTCCTGGCCGTGCTGTGCCTTTACTGGATGGATGTTGAAATCCCTGACGAGTTCAGGGAGTTTCTGGTCTCAATCTATGAAAAAGGCCGTGCCAATGAGTTTGCCTGGATGACCATGGAATCGGCCTTTTTGCTCAACGAGCTGGGTGAACCCGGGGAGGAGGGCGGTGATGAAGATTACGGCCGGTCGGCCGAGGGGTTTCGTCGCCGGCTCGGCTGCCGCTCAATTGTCGGGATTATCAAGGCGGACAAATCCTGGAAACACAGCCTTCAGGAGCTGATCAGCCTGACCAGCACCGTCAAGGAGCAGGAGAAGAAATCCCGTCTCGTCTGGATGGTCCGCTTTGTGGACGGCACCCTGCAGCTCACGCCCCGGGAACAGAAAAAGAAAGTCTCCGGTGGTTGGAGCAAGGGGAGGGTCCTGGCCCTGGGCAGGTTGGCTGAGCAACAGAATTTTGATTTTCTGAGCGGGCGTGACCGGGAGATCTGCGCGGCCATCCGCGTGATTGAGACCCCGGGCAGCCGCAACAGCGCCCACTCCCTTGATCCGGAAGTCGCCCTGCCCGCCCTGGTCGGTCATCCTCTTGTTTTCCTGGAGGAATCCCCCCAGACTCCGGTAGAGATAGTTGCCGGTGAACCCGAACTCCTGGTGGAACAGCAGGGCGACCATCTTTTTATAGATTTTACTCACGACATCGGCACGGGCAACGTGGCGGTCTGGCAGGAGACTCCCACCCGCTTCAAAGTGATTACCATAGACTAAAAACATCGTCGGGTTGCCGGTATTACCGGGCCTCATGGCCTGCGGGTACCGGTTTCCGCCAGCTCGCAGGTCCTTGAGGCAATCGGCAAGATTGCCTCCTTCATGACCGTTCACTCATCGGCCGGTATAGATATCAATAACCGGGAAGTTGAATTTGTCGATGCGGATCCGACCATCCATCTCCACTTTATTCCTTATGGCAGCGGTTTTCGACTCGAGATGTTTGTTCAGCCCTTTGGTCGCGGCGGTCCTTACCTGAAACCGGGAGTCGGGGTTGCCAATATCATGGCCGAGGTGGGCGGCAAGCGGCTGCAGACCCGGCGTGACCTGAGGCTCGAAGAGGAAAAGGCCCGCGAGATCGAGGAGAGTTGTCCCATCCTGGACCTGGCCATTGACCTGGAACAGGAAAACGAACGGGAGTGGCATCTCTTTGATCCGGAGGAGTGTCTTCAGGCCCTGCTTGAACTCGAAGAGATCCGCGATAAAATTGTCCTGGAATGGCCCGAAGGCGGCAAGCTGGCCGTGCGCCGCCAGGCCGGGGTCAATCAGCTCAACCTCAATATCCGCACCAGTCAGCAGGACTGGTTCGGTATCAGCGGCCGGCTCAAAATCAACCAGGACGAGGTCATTGATCTCAAAGTCCTGCTGGACAAGGTGCGCAGTTCAAACAGCCGTTTTATTCCCATCGGTGACAACCAGTTCCTGGCCCTGACCCAGGAGTTCCGTAAACGGCTTGAAGAGTTGATTCTCCTCTCCGAAAACAGGGAAGACGATGGGGGGGACGAGGTGTTTGTCAATCCCCTGGCCGCCCTTGCTCTGGACGATTTGACCCGGGAGGCCAGGACCACGGCGGACGCGGGGTGGCAGGAGAAGCTGAAACTGGTCCGGGAGTCACAGGAACTGGTCCCGGAAGTGCCCTCGACCCTGCAGGCGGACCTGCGTGATTACCAGGAAGAGGGATTTGTCTGGATGGTACGGTTGGCTCATCTGGGCGTGGGGGCCTGCCTGGCCGATGACATGGGCCTGGGCAAGACCCTGCAGGCCCTGGCCGTGGTGCTTTATCAGGCCCGGAAGGGACCTGCCCTGGTGGTGGCGCCCACCTCTGTCTGCATGAACTGGGAACAGGAGATCATCAGGTTTGCGCCCACCCTGAATATTCACCTGTTCAGCGGGTCCGGCCGTCGGGAAAAGGTCGGGTCCCTGGGAAAATTTGATGTCCTGATCACCAGTTATACCCTGCTGCAGCAGGAGATTGATCTGCTGGCACAGATCGAGTGGCAGACCATTGTCCTGGATGAGGCCCAGGCCATCAAGAACGCGGGCACCAAGAGATCCCGGGCCGCCATGCGCCTCAACGGGAAATTCCGGCTCATTACCACCGGCACCCCTATTGAAAATCATCTGGGTGAGCTGTGGAACCTGTTTCGTTTTATCAACCCCGGCCTGCTGGGTTCGTTCAAGCAGTTCAATTCCCGCTTCGGCATTCCGATTGAAAAACACCATGATCGGGAGGCCAGGCGCAAATTGAAAAAAATCATCCGGCCCTTTATGCTGCGCCGGATCAAGTCCCAGGTCCTTGATGAGCTGCCGCCCCGGACCGAGGTGTCGCTCCGGGTCGAAATGAAGCCTGAGGAGTTGCGGTTTTACGAGGCCCTGCGTCAGCAGGCCCTGGAGAATATCGAGAGCAGCTCCGAGAAGAGCGGCCGCCACATGCAGATCCTGGCCGAGATCATGAAGTTGCGTCGCGCCTGCTGTAACCCGCGCCTTATTGTGCCGGACATCAATATCCCCTCCACCAAGATGCAGGTCTTTGCCGAGGTGATCAACGAGCTGATCGGCAGCAGGCACAAGGCGCTGGTCTTCAGCCAGTTTACCGGCCACCTGGCCCTGATCCGCGAGTACCTGGACAGGGAGGGGATCTCCTACAAGTATCTGGACGGCACCACCCCCATCAGGGAGCGCCAGCGTCAGGTCGAGTCTTTCCAGGAGGGCGAGGGTGATCTCTTTCTGATCAGCCTCAAGGCGGGCGGCCTCGGGTTGAACCTGACCGCGGCTGATTATGTGATCCACATGGATCCCTGGTGGAATCCGGCTGTTGAGGATCAGGCCGCGGACCGGGCCCACCGGATCGGCCAGAAACGGCCGGTTACAGTGTACCGGCTGGTAACGGCAAACACCATCGAAGAGAAGATCGTCAAGCTGCACCAGCAGAAACGGGACCTGGCCAATTCCCTGCTGGAAGGGACCGATGTCAGCGCCCGGATCAGCGCGGACGAACTGCTTGAGTTGATCCGGGAAAGTTAGGAGCGAAGAGATGAATATTCGAACAGTAGAGAGTGAGACCGCGCAGGGCGGAAAGATTGTTGCCGAACTCGTGCAACGCTTCAGCTTCGGCGATGACGGTTGCCGGGATACGGTCGCCGGGATCATCCGGGAGGTGATCAGGCGCGGCGACGAGACTGTCCTTGAGTACACCCGCAAGTTTGATGCCCCGAACCTGACCCTGGAGCGATTGCGGGTAACGCCCGGGGAGTTTGAAACTGCCAGGGCCGGCGTTGACGCGCAGTTCATGGAGACCCTGCGTCACGCCTCCGGTCGTATCCGGGAGTTCCACGAACGGGAAAAGGAGGATTCCTGGTTTCTGACCAGCGACGACGGCGCCATAACCGGCCGCATGGTCCGGCCGGTGGATTCGGCCGGGCTCTATGTGCCGGGAGGTCAGGGCGGCTCCACCCCCCTGGTTTCCTCGGTCCTGATGAACGGCATCCCGGCGGAAATAGCCGGGGTCCGGCGCCGGGTCATGGTGACCCCGCCGGACAGGACCGGAACCGTCAGCCCCGCCCTGCTTGTCGCGGCCGAAGAGGTGGGCATCTCCGAGGTCTACAAATGCGGCTCGGCCTGGGCCATAGCCGCCCTGGCCTATGGTACCGAAACCATCGCCCCGGTGGACGTTATTGTCGGGCCGGGCAACCGGTATGTGGCCGAGGCAAAGCGCCAGGTCATGGGGCGGGTCCGGATCGACATGATCGCCGGTCCCAGCGAGGTCCTGATCATTGCCGATGAGACGGCAACGCCCGCTTTTATTGCTGCGGACATGCTGGCCCAGGCCGAGCATGATTCCCAGGCCCTGGCGATTCTGATCACGACCAGTGACCAGGTGGCGGAGCAGACCGTGACCCAGCTTGAACAACAGCTTCAGAACCTGAGCCGCCGGGAGGTGGCCCGGGCATCCCTGGAGGAGCGGGGTGTTATCCTGCTGGCGCCGGACCTGGACACTGCCGTGGAACTGGCCAACCGGATCGCTATCGAGCATCTGGAACTGCAGGTTGATGATCCATGGCAGTGGCTGCCCCGCGTCCGTCATGCCGGTGCGGTTTTTCTCGGCCCCTATACACCAGAGGCCGCCGGTGATTACGTGGCCGGGCCCAACCATGTTCTGCCCACCATGGGCACGGCCAGGATATCATCGGCCCTGGGGGTGGAGACCTTTTTGAAGAAGAGCTCAATCATCTCCTATTCCCGCCGGGCTCTTCGTGCCGATGCCGATCATATAAGGCGGTTGGCCGTTCTGGAGGGGTTGACCGCCCATGAGCGATCGGTCACGGTCCGCCTGGAGCACGACAGGGGATGAGCGTGGCGCCGCGGCAGGAAGCGCTCTCCCAGGTGAAGGAGCTCCTGATTCGGGGGCTTGCCCGGCTTGATCTGGATATTCCCGCCCAGGCCCGCGATGACTTGGTTCTCTATTGCCTGGAACTGGTCAAATGGAACAAAAAGATCAACCTGGTGGCCCGGGACACGACGATTCCGGACCTGGTGGACAACCATTTTCTCGATTCCCTCACCCTGGTTCCCCTGGTTGACCGCTTTGCGGACGGTTCCGCTCCCCTGCTCGACGTGGGCAGCGGCGCCGGTTTCCCTGGCCTGGTTCTCAAAACAGTGCGGTCCAACCTGCGGATCACCCTGGCTGAACCGCGGCAGCGGCGGGTTGTTTTTCTGCGCCATGTCATTCGTTTGCTGGCCCTGCGGGATATAGCGGTTGCGCCGGTCCGGGTCGGCGAGGAAGAGTTGCCCGGGGAGGCGTACTCCCTGGTGACCGGCAGGGCCGTGGCGGACGTGTCCCGGTTCCTGGAACTGGTTGAACCGGTGACCGGATACGGCACCACGGTTCTATGCATGCAGGGGTCAGGCGGTCGCGGCAATATCCGTGCCGGAGACCACTTTGGTCCGTTCGTCTGCCGGGAGATCGTGGAGACCGCCCTGCCGCTGAGCCGTGTCCCCCGTTTTCTGCTGGCCTTTGGAAAACCTTGAATCGTCCGCCGGCATCCGGCCGGTACCGGTCCGCGCATACGTGATCTGCAATCTCCTTACAGCTGCTGCATTTTCGGGATGAAGAGGGGCGTGAACATCTGCCTGGCGCCGAGGTTTCGGCAGGGGAGCGTACAGGTGCGTAAAAAAAGTTCTGTCCGGCCAAAAAACAGCCCGCCATCCTGTCCGGACAAGCATGACGGAGAAACGCTGCCCCTGGCTGACATTTTTAACTGAAATTCGGTTGGTTGGACGGTTGTCATGTGTTACAATGAGGTATGTTCGGAAGTGCTGCTGTCGATCCATTTTGGATCGCCCCTGAATCAGTGACGGGCCATCTTTCCGGGCCGATTTTTTCCGGCACTCAAAAATACCGATCTGAACCCGGTGCCGGGAGCAATTTTACCTTGCCCGGGAGGCACCGTTGACCGTTCTTTGATAATTTGACAACATTTTTGCGCAAAAATGGCGCACCTCTCCTGTGTGTTGACACCCAGCCCGATGAGCGCCGGACCGGAGTGATTTGTGTAAAATTCATTGTCAGATTGACCCGGGAATAAAACGTTTTGTTGCCTCACCTGTCGAGTGCGTTTGTCTGACAGGTAAATTGGACACTTTTTTGCTGGTATAATCAAAATGTTGGCTGTTGGAAACAGGTGATTTTACTGTTTGTTCGTCACTGGTGGAGGTGTATGCCTTCAGGCGGCCATGCCGGGTTGTCCGGGAATGGTTTCAGTGGCTTCAGAATGCGAGAGAGGAGGATGTGCCGATGATACGAGCGAAAATTGTCCCTGCCCCCATCCTGGTATGTTTGAGTTTTTTGTGTTTCCTGTTCCTTTTTCAGACAATTCTTGTTGGCAGCGCCCTGTCCGTTGCTTATGTTGATATTACCGGCACGGTTTACCTGCCTTCCGGCCAAACCGCTCCGGTCGGCGGCATTGACGTTATTGTGGATGCCACGGGACCGAACAACTTGTACAGCTCCATCACCGTTCATATCGCCGAGGGTCAGGATTCAAAACCCTATACCCTCCCGGTACCCGATTACCCTGATGTCACCTGGGTGGTCGGCTATGCCTGTTCAGCGATTTTTTTTGTTGATCGCGGATATTACAGTTCGTTGTTGGGGACGACCTATGATCAGGCCCTGGCAACACCGTTGCCGGGGGGAACCGGTCATTCCGGTATTGATATGGTGATTCTCACCGGCGGCACCATCGAAGGTACCGTGTCCCTGCCCGGAGGCGTTACCGCTCCGTCCGGGGGGACGCAGGTTCAGGTCCATGCCGAGAACGTGAACGGGCCCGGTTGGTATTCCACCACCGTCACCATCCCGCAGGGAAACTCTTTCGCCACCTATAGTAAAATGGTGCATAATGAGCCCTCTGCGTCCTGGGTGGTTGGCTATGAATGCCTGCAGGGATGCAACGGTTTGGTGGAACAGGGGTTTTACACCGGAAGTGGAACAACCTGGAACCGGAACCTGGCTGAGGGGTTGGCCGGAGACGGCCAGGATCATCCGGGGACCGATCTGGCCATTGTCCCCGGTCAAACATGGAGCGGCGCCATTTCCCTTCCCCCCGGTGACACCGCGCCGGCGGGGGGGATTCCCGTGCTGATGTATGTCGAGAACGCCGACGGAACCGGCCAGCTCGCCAAATTTTTCCATATTGCGTCGAACCTGTCGTCCACCCCCTATGCCATGACCGTCCCGGATCTCGCCTCTGAGTCCTGGCTGGTTTCCTATTCCTATGGCGGGGATCTCTATTATTATGAAGGCTACTACGCGGCCTCGGGAACAGTTTGTTGCCAGGGCGAGGCGGACCGGCTGCCCGGCGGCCGGGCATATACAGGGCTGAACCTGAACCTCCTGAAATATTGGACGGTTACGGCAAGCAAACTCTACCTTGGAGATATTTATCCTTCCGGCCAGGTACGGGTCGCTGATCATGCGCGGCGCTCGTTCAAGCTGCTGAGCGATACGAATCGGGACGGCACCGCGAGGTCGGACTCGGTAACAATAGAGGGAACCTGCCCGTACGGTACCCTGGTGGATAACCAGGATACCTCCTGGACCTACACTACCGGAGCGATTGTTGCCGACTGCACGCTCGTGGCTGTTTTCAACTCCACGGCCTCGTTTGACTGGGGCATGTTTCTGCCTGCGATTGAAGCCGGGAAGAAGCGCTGAGGAGTTTCGCGGGTGTGATACAGGTTCCGGCCGGGCCTGGTCCGGGTGGTTCCCGGTTGGCGGGCCGTGATTTTTGTCCGGATCAGGAAAACACCTTGAGCCTGCCTGGCGTATCTGGTAAGTACGGTTCTCTTGAATTGGTTCACTGGTTCCAGTCCTGGTCCGATCGGTATGGAGAGCATTCTTCCCGCAACACCTGGTTGCGTTGTCCGCCCGGGAGCTGGATCGTAATGAAAATTAAGGGAATACGGTAATGCAAGGAATAAAGTTCCTTTTCTCAACCCTTTTGACAACACGCAGGCAAACTGCGTCCATGATTACAACAGGATAGGATGATGACAAAGATAGCTGTACTGGCCGGTGACGGAATCGGGCCCGAGGTGATGGCCGAGGCCCTGAAGGTGCTGGCCGCGGTTCAGGAGAAATTTGATTTTACCCTGAGCCTGACCGAGGCGGATGTCGGCGGCATCGCCATTGACAATCACGGCCACGCCCTGCCCGAATCGACC
>JAJRTB010000144.1 GCA_024278495.1 Deltaproteobacteria bacterium | reverse complement strand
GTGGACCCCTGGAAGGCAAAGAGCAGGTAGCCGGTGTAGGCCATGACGCCGGTGCCGACGGTGGCCAGCCAGAACCAGGCTTTCTGGCCCGCGTTGAACTTGCCGGCCGGGACCGGTTTTTTCTTTTTGCTCAGGTAGCCGCCCATTATGAGCATCCAGGCCAGGTCATGCGGTGCCGGCAGCATGTCCCGGACCCAGAGCAGAAACATGGGGATGATCGCGGCCGTGCCGATCAGGGCCGAGAGTATGTGGATGGATCTGGCTGTGCGGACCAGGGCACCGCCGCCCAGGGAGCTGCCGAAGATGATCATCAGGCCGGTGACGGTGAGCAGGGTGAACGAGATTGCCGCGAGCCAGTGGACCAGGCGGCAGAAGAGGCCGAAAAAGAGAACAGGCGTTCCGGCGTGGGAAAACTCCCGGGCGCCAATGGCCATGTAATGGAGCAGAAAGACAAGGGGGACAACGGTGATGACCAGCAGGAACATGGTGCTGAAACCGGAGGTCTGCCAACGGGTGAAGAGTTCGCCGTACTGCTGCCAGTCTCCGGTGTAGGCGGCGGTGATTTGCAGATATGCTTTGGTGGTTGATTCGGGCGCGAAGCTGCTGATAATCCGGGGAACCATGGCCATGGCTATGGCCGCGGTTCCGGTGATAAGGCATAAGCAGGCAAAGACTGTCGGTATCCGTTTCATAACCGGCTCCCGTGAGGTTGGCCGGGCCGGGGCATCCCCCGGCCCGGAAAAAGTCAGGAATGACTATTTTTTCGGGTAGGCCTTGTCCCAGCCCCAGGCGTTCGCGCCCGAGCCCCGTTTGAAGACCCGTTCCCGGTAGACATCCGCCACCACGTCGGCATCACCGGCCAGCAGCGCCCTGGTCGCGCACATGCCGGCGCAGAGCGGGACCTTGCCCTCGGCGATCCGGTTCTGGCCGTACAGGGTGCGTTCCTTCTCGCTGAAGGTTTCCACCGGTCCTCCGGCGCACATGGTACACTTGTCCATGGCCCCGCGTGAGCCGAACACGCCGGTTTTGGGGAACTGGGGGGCGCCGAACGGGCAGGCCATGAAGCAGTAGCCGCAGCCGATACAGGTCTCCTTGTTGTGGAGGACGACCCCGTCTTCACGCTGGTAGATGCACTTGACCGGGCAGACGGCTATGCACGGCGCGTCAGCACAGTGCATGCAGGCGACCGAAATGGATTTTTCACCGGGCTTGCCCTGGTTGATGGTTATGACCCGCCGCCGGTTGACCCCGACCGGGATATGGTTGCCCTCCTTGCAGGCAACGACACAGCCACCACAGTCAATGCAGCGCTCAACATCACATAAGAATTTTAATCGTGCCATGTGTATTCCTCCGTTGCCTGTCAGGCCCTGGTCACTTTGCAGAGCCCGTCTTTGGTTGCCTGGATCTGAGTGACAATGTCATAGCCGTAGTTGGTGACCGTGTTGGCTGATTCACCCAGTACGTAGGGCGCGAGACCTTCCGGAAAGTTACCGGCCAGGGACTCACCCATCAGGAAGCCGCCAAAGTGGAAGGGCAGGAAGATGGTTTTTGTGTCCACCCGTTCGGTCAGCTTGGCCTTGACCGTTATCCTGCCGCCTTCGGGCGATTCGATATGAATCAGGTCGCCTTCCCGGATGCCAAGGTCATTGCCCAGCCTGGGATTCACCTCGGCATACATCTCCGGCTGCAGCTCAGCCAGATACTTGTTGCTCCGGGTCTCGGCCCCGCCGCCCATGTGTTCGACCATCCGGCCCGTGGTCAGGACAAAGGGAAACTCTTTGACCAATTCGGGGTTCTATTCGCTCCTGTAGCGGGTGAAGACCCGGTAATGGTTGGGCTTGTCCTCATAGGTCGGATATTTGGCGATCAGGTCGGGCCGCGGTGAGTGGAGCGGTTCCCGGTGGATGGGTACCTGATCCGGAAAGTTCCAGACCACGCAGCGGGCCCGGGCATTGCCGAACGGGGCCATGCCGCGGTCGATGGCGTGCCTGAGCGTTTTCTGGGACAGGTCGGTCTTCCAGTTGGTGCCGGGCACCACGTCCTTGAACTCAGGGTAGCCTCCCCTGACCTCGCTGCCCGGGTTGTAGACTCCGGCGGCGGCCAGCTGGTTTTCGGTCCGACCGCTGCTGTCATAGGTCTTTTCCAGACCGAAGCGGTTGCGGAAGGGCAGGCCGCCCCTGGCCACCGGCTTGGAGATGTCGTAGAGGATGGGCGTGCCCGGGTGATCCGTGGTCCAGCAGGGCCAGGGCAGACCGAAATATTCACCATCGCAGGGACCGCCCTTTGCCTCCAGGGTGTCGATGTCAAAGGTGTGCCAGTTTTCGGTCTGCCTCTTGATCCGCTCAGGCGTCTGGCCGTTGTACCCGATGGTCAGGGATCCCTTGCCCAGCTCCAGGGTGATGTCCTCGGGCACCTGTTTGATGTTCTTGTAGAACGTGTCGGCGAATCCAAGGCGCTCGACCAGCCCCTTCATTATGTCATAGTCCTCCCTGCAGCCGTGCACCGGCTCCACGATCTTGTGGCGCCACTGGATCTGGCGCGAGGTGGAGGTGACGCTGCCCGAGGTCTCATACTGGCTGGAGCTGGGCAGCAGGTAGACGTTGTCCTTGGCGCAGGCCGCCGCGGTGTTGGTCGGGAACGGGTCGACAATCACCACCAGTTCCAGCTGGTCCAGGGCCTTTTTCAACTTGAAGAACTGGGACTGGGAGTTGGAGGCCGCGCCCCAGAAGATGACTGCCTTGAGCGGTGTGTACTGCTCGATCTTGTCCTCCTGGATGACGCCTTCGTACCAGCGGGCAATGGTAAAGCCCTTCTTGTTCATCCATTCCTTTTCCTTGAAACGCGATACCATCCAGTCGTAGTCCACGTCCCAGACCCGGCACCAGTGTTTCCAGGAACCGTCCTTGAGTCCGTAATACGCGGGCAGGCTGTGGGAGAGCACGCACATGTCGGTGGCGCCCTGGACATTGTCGTGGCCGCGGAAGATATTGGTGCCGCCGCCGGACTTGCCCATGTTGCCCAGGACCAGCTGCAGGATGCAGAAGCTGCGGGTGATGGAACTGCCGATATGGTGCTGGGTCCCGCCCATGCACCAGGTCAGGCTGGTGGGCCGGTTGTTGGCCAGGACCTCGGCGATCCTGGTGACCTCGGAAGCCGGGATGCCGGTGATGTCCTCCACCACCTCGGGCGTGTAGTGGGAGGCGACTTCGGCCATCTCCTCGAAACCGGCGACCCGGGTCCGGATGAACTCCCTGTCATGCCAGTTGTTTTTGATAACGGCATTGATCAGTCCCATGATAAAGGCCGCGTCCGAGCCGGGCCGGATCCGGACATAGTCCGTTGCCTTGGCGGCCAGCTTGGTATAGCGCGGATCAACCACGATCAGCGGCGCGTTGTTGACCTCCTTGGCATGCAGAATATGCAGCATGGAGACCGGATGCGCCTCGGCCGCGTTTGAGCCGATAAAGATCATGGATTTGGCGTGCCTGATGTCGTTCAGGCTGTTGGTCATTGCCCCGTAACCCCAAGTATTGGCGACACCTGCCACCGTGGTGGAGTGTCAGATACGGGCCTGGTGGTCGACGTTGTTTGTCCCCCAGAAAGCGGCGAATTTCCTCTGCAGGTAGGCCATTTCGGTGGAGACCTTGGCGCTGCCGTTGATGTGCAGGGCGTCCGGCCCGTTCGTGTCCCGTATGGAACTCAGCTTGACCGCCACCTCGTCCAGGGCCTGGTCCCAGGAGATTTTCCGCCATTTGCCCCCCACCTTTTTCATGGGGCTCTTCAGGCGTTTTTCACTGGTAACCATGTCAATGGCGGACGCCCCCTTGCAGCAGTAGCCGCCCCGGCTGACCGGGTGATCCTGGGCGATTTCCTGGCGGAGCCAGACCCCGTTCCGGACCTCGGCGTTGATGCCGCAGCCCACCGCGCAATGGGAGCAGACGCTGCGGATAAGCTTTGCGCCCCGGTACGGTCCGCTTTTGCCGGCTGACGCGCCTTTGACCCTGGTGGTCAGGTTCGCGGTCAGGGCTGCGCCGGTCAGGGCGGCGGTTGCCGCGGACAGTTTCAGGAACGATCTCCGGGCGACTTTCGGGTTGAGCGTCACCCGGCCGGCGGTTTTCCCTGATGCGGAAGCCGGTCTGTTGATTATCTTTCT
>JAJRTB010000143.1 GCA_024278495.1 Deltaproteobacteria bacterium | reverse complement strand
GGGACCGGGCAGAACTACGAGGTGGAGCATGAATTTATCGGCAAGAGCCTGCTGGCCTCGTGCGCGCCTGTTTTCGTTGACGGCGAGGTCACAGGCTATGTGCACACGGCCAGGGACGTAACCCGGGAAAAGGCCCTGAAGAAACAGCTGGCCCAGGCCCAGAAGATGGAGGCCATTGCCACCCTGGCCGGTGGCATCGCCCACGACTTTAACAATATTCTGGGCGCTATCCTGGGGAATGCCGACCTGCTGCTTTTCCGGATCAATGCCACCGGATCCGGTCAGGTCAAGCCGGATCTGGATCCCGGGGACGTGGAAAATCATGTCCAGGCCATCAAAAAGGCCGGCAACCGCGCCAAGGAACTGGTCCGGCAAATCCTGGCCTTCAGCCGTCAGGGCAAAACCCAGCGCCGCAACGCGGTCATTACCCCGGTCATCAAGGAGGGGATCAAGCTGCTGCGCTCCTCCCTGCCGGCAAATATAGAGATTCGGGCCGAGCTGAGTTCCGATCTCTGCCAGGTATACGCGGATCTGACCCAGGTGCACCAGGTGTTGATGAATCTTTGCACCAACGCGGCCCAGGCCATGGCAGAGAAGGGCGGGGTCCTGACAGTTTCCCTCCAGAACCTGGAGGCAGGCCGTGAGGAGTGCCTTGCGTACGCCCACCTGAGGCCCGGCCGGTACGTTGCCCTGTCAGTCCGGGACACCGGTCACGGCATGACGCCCGAGGTTATGGAAAGGATGTTTGACCCATTTTTCACAACCCGCGACGTGGGCGAGGGAACCGGCATGGGCCTGGCCGTTCTCCACGGCATAGTTGCCTCCCATGACGGGATACTTGATGTGAAGTCCAGGGTTGACGAGGGCACTGTCTTCACGGTTTTCTTTCCCTGTGTTCCCGACGACGTCTCCGGCGGCGAGGACGTGATCCTCGGGGTGCCCCGGGGCAGTGAAACCATTCTCTTTGTCGATGACGAAGAGGATATCGTCAAGATGACCTCCCGTATGCTCGAGTATCTCGGCTATACCGTATATACCGCAGACAGCGGCGAGGAGGCCCTGGCCCTGCTGGAAGATAAGGACGTTGCGGTTGACCTGGTCATCACCGATTACTCGATGCCCGGGATTTCCGGGATTGATCTGGCTGAAAAAACTGGTATGATGAAACCTGGGCTGCCGGTGATACTCTGCTCCGGGTTCAGCGAATCGGTTGTCTTTGAAAAGGGCGCGGGGACACCAGCCTGCACCTTTATGTCCAAACCCCTTGATATGAAAAAACTGGCCGCTGTTATCCGGGAGACCCTTGCCCGACCGGCAGGAGAACATGATGCGGGTCCTGATTATTGACGACGACGAACAGATCCGGGTACTTCTTCAGCAGATGATGGAGTGGGCCGGGTTTGAAACGGCGGTCGCTGAAAACGGCAAGGTTGCCATGCAACTGCAGCGGCAGCAGCCCGCCGACCTGGTGATTACCGATCTGATCATGCCTGAGCAGGAGGGGCTTGAGACTATCTCCCGGCTGAAGAAGAGGTATGCCGACGTCAAAATAATCGCCATATCCGGCGGCGGCCGGATTGGACCGGACGCCTATCTGCCCGCCGCCCTTGAACTCGGCGCCGACCGGGTTTTCAGTAAACCCTTTAACGTCCAGGAAGTGGTCGATTCGGTCCGCGAACTGTTGCGGCCGACTACCTGAGTCTGCTTCTTTCATACATCTGTTCCGCTTATTCCACGAAGAACATCGCGAGAAACCGGAACGGGTTTGGATGCCGGGCCCTTTCTGAAAGAGATCCGGAAGCAGACCGGCGGCATCTTGAAGATGCTGTTTGGGGAATGTCGGGTTTGCAAAAAGTCGCGAGTCCGACGGATCAGCGTTGTGCTCAGCCGGTGTTTACGGCTTGTTACGTGTCCTTCAGAGTTTGGAAAAATGAAAAAAGAGAGCAGGATATTTGTTGCCGGGGGTACCGGCCTTGTCGGGAGCGCCATTATCAGGAATCTCATTAAGGGCGGGTATACAAATGTTTTCTCAAATTATCACAGAAGAGAGCCGCCTGATCGGGATGGCGTGTCGTATCACAGGCTTGATCTGACAAAGCAACAAAAAGTTGAGTGTTTTTTTGAATTGTTTCAGCCGGAATATGTCTTTTTCGCCGCCGCCAAAGTCGGAGGGATATTAGCGAATAACAGGTATAGGGCCGACTTTATTTACAGCAACCTCGTTATCCAGAATAACGTTATCGACATCAGCTGCAGGAACAACGTCAGGAAGCTTCTCTTTCTTGGCAGCACGTGTATTTACCCGAAAGAATGTCCGCAGCCCATGCGGGAAGAGTATCTGCTGACCGCGCCGCTTGAATACACAAATGAGCCGTATGCCATTGCGAAAATCGCCGGTATAAAGATGTGTGAAAGCTACAACCTGCAGTATGGGACAAATTTTATCTCTGTCATGCCGACAAATCTGTATGGTCCCCATGATAATTTTGATCTGGAGACCTCGCATGTTCTGCCGGCGATCATGAGAAAAATACACCTGGGAAAGGCGCTGGAGGAGGGTGACTGGGAAACAGTCCGGCGGGACCTGGATAATCTCCCCGTGGAAGGGGTTGACGGGACGGCTGAAAAGGATAAAATTATTGCGATTTTAGATGCATACGGAATCCAAACGTCCGGTACGGACCGATTGAGCCCTGTGGTGCAGGTTGAAATATGGGGATCAGGGAAGCCGCGCCGTGAATTTCTCTGGTCGGACGACATGGCGGATGCATGCGTTTTCCTGATGGAACACAGGGAGTTCCGTGATACCATTGGCCGGGATCACGTCCATTCCGCTTCCGTTCCCGGTGAGAGTTCAGAAGAAATCAGGAATACCCACATTAACATAGGGACCGGGGAGGACATCTCCATCAGAGAACTTGCGGAAATGATAAAACAGACCATCGGTTTTCAGGGCAGGATTTTTTTCAATACGGATAAACCAGACGGAACAATGCAAAAGCTTACAGATCCATCAAAGCTGCATGGTCTGGGCTGGAAACATTCCGTTGACCTGCAAGACGGTATTCGCAAGTTGTACGGGTGGTATACCCGATCGTATTGAATGCGCGTGCCTGCTGATCCCGGACAAAAGTCCCCGTGTATGGACAGGCTCTGATTCGTCCGCCCTGAAGATTTACCCCTTGTCCGGCTATTCCGGATCGTTGCTGAAACAGGCGGCATAACCATGAAGTTTTTTCATCTTCCCGGATCCGTGAGCGTTCACCCGTGGTGCAGATGAGCCGCGGCTGGGCGCTCTGGCGGGCGTGTCCGGGTGCGACGCAATGACGGGACTATGTGCGGTACCACCGCAGCCGGCAACTTTTTTTCAAACAAACGGGTTCGTCTCCTGGAATGAAGTCTGAAAGGATCATCACGGCTCTGGTCACCGTTGCATGGATATTGGTTGCCCTGCTTTCCGCCAGCCACCTGCTTCATTTTTCCGACAGGCTTGTTTTGTCAACCCGGGCGCTCGGGCTGCTGGGATGGGCAACCTTCCTTGGTACTCTCTTTGCTCTGGCCCGCTCTTTTCGCCGCCAGATGTTTCTGGTTTTTGTCCTGTTCTTCTGTTTTGGCTTCTGGCGGGGTCCGTTTCTGGAACCCCCGTCAGATCCCTTTGAGCATCTGCGCAGAATTCAGAATGTCATAGGGGCAACATCTGCTGTTATTCCAAGGGAAAACAGGGGGCTATGGCATTACAGCATGGCCGGGAACATCATCGGCCTGACTGCCGACACAACGGATCCGGACCGGATGCTCATGTTTCTTGATGTGACTCATGGGCTCTTCCTGGCCTTGCTTATGGCGGGGCTTTTCGTTCTGGGCAGAAGGGCCGGACTGGGCGGCCGCTGGGCGTTTTTGAGTTGCCTGATTGCCTTTTCATTTATGGGCACGAGCGCCTTCAGTTATTTTACGTATTACAGTCTGGCCCCCAGTTATACGTCCATGCTGATGCTCTGGTTGTGGACGGCCGCGTTCTTCTTTCGACGGGGTCGGAAGGTGTTGATGCAGGGACTTTTCTTTTCCGTGGCCAGCCTGCCGGTCCTCTGGGTCAATCATTGCCAGGAGGCCGCCTTTATGGTGATACTGACCGGTGCCTGGCTGGGGGTAAACGGCGGCCTGACGCTCTGGCGTCTTCTGCCGTCAGGAAGCGGGGCCGGGATGCGGAGAAGGTATCTTCTTCTGTATGCCGTGACCGGGTTTGTTCTTTTTCTCTTGTTTTTTGCCGCACCCCAGTTCGACAGTTTCCGCGGCGCCCTGTCCTCCTTTTTTATCAAGGATCGCTGGTTTGAAAACCATCGGCTTGTTTTTACCTGGAACGGTCTGTACCTCTGGGGTGAGTTCTGGGCGCATCGGATCCAGAATACCCTTGGCTATATTGCTGTGGCCATGCTCGCTGTTTTGGTTCCTTTTTTCCGGCCCGGGTGTATCCGGGGGGAGCGGGAATGGAAGATCAGGATAACCGTGCTGGCTGTTTTGCCGTTTCTGGTGTACTCTACTCCGTTACTGAATTATATCTGGGCGTCAAACGTGCTGAACACCCAGTATTACCGTTTATGTTATATTTCCATGTTCTGGTTGCTGTTTGCGGCAGTCCTGCAGGGAGTTGAGGAGAAATGCACCTCGTGGGGCAGCAGGCGCGTCAGGGAGGGGACGCTGCCCGAAAGCAGCAGCGGGACAAAACGAAGCGGTGTGTATTACACGGTCTGTCTTCTGCTTGTCCTCATGCTGGGCAGTATACGCTCGGTTCCCGTTCTGGGCAAACTTGATTTTATTTTGGTGGAGCCGCGACCATGGTGGCCGGCATGGAAGCCCATGGTTGCCTCCCTGTTGAGACAGGGAAACAAGCCGGTTCT
>JAJRTB010000142.1 GCA_024278495.1 Deltaproteobacteria bacterium | reverse complement strand
GGATTCCGTGCGGCCGGGGCTGGTGTTACGCAGCTTTGCTGGTACCGGCCCCTGCTCATTTTCTTGCGCCTGATCAGCCTCGATGGTAGAGTGAAGATGTAACTCGTCACGGGGTTTGTGCCCCTGATCACTTCCATGTGAAGACGTGTTGACGGCGCCGTGCAAAGTCGCTGACTGTCGCGTTTTTGCAGATTCGACAATTATTTCAGGATACACGCACTTGTGAAGCCCAATAAGGTTTTGCTGGTTACAGCTGACCAGACTGACATAGACGAAATCAGGGATGCCCTTGTCGAGCATGAGGTGCTGACCTGTACGGAAACGGCCGAGGCCATCCGTCTGTGCGTGGAAAATGATGTGTACCTGGTGATTGTGGAGGAGGACCTGCCCCGGCGCAGCGGGTTCCATCTCTTTCTTGAGCTGCGGAAGCATCGGCCGTGGATGTCCGGTCTTTTGCTGACCGCCGGGGCTGATGAGAATGTCCTCAGAAGGGCCCTTGATGTGGGCTTTTCCGGTCTGCTTGAAAAACCGGTGGATCCGGTGCTGCTTCTGCAGCGGATTTACCAGGCCATGGAGTCGGCGCGCCTGCAGGAAGAAAATACCCGGCTCAAAACCCTGCTTCCCTTGTACAGCTTTGGCGAACAGTTTCTTTCAGCCTCTACCGAGCAGGAAGTCTTTGACGCTCTGGTTGAGATTGTTTCCGATATAACAGGCGCCTCCCGCGTATCTGTGATGTGGTACAGGGAAGATGAGGACTGCCTGCGCATTGTCGCGGCCAGAGGGCTGGATCCTGAACTCGCCGAATCCATCCGCTTGCGGCCCGGGGACCAGATTGCGGGCTGGGTCTACCTGAAGGGGCAACCTGTTATTTTGAACAAGGGACCCCAGGACCATTCCATGTTCGCGCACCTGTTGCGTCGTCAGGACATCACGGCCGCCATCTCCTATCCCATAGCCATGCACGGCAAGGTTCACGGTGTCCTGAATATCAGCCAGGCCGGCGGGGATTCCTGGTTCAGCAAGTCGGATGTTGAAATGCTTGCTGTTATCTGCGGTCAGACCGCCATGGCGCTTGCCAATGTCCGCTTCAGGGCTGTCCTGGAAGAAAAGACCCGCCTGCGTACCATCTTCCAGCAGTACGTGGCTCCGGAAGTGGCGGATCTGCTTATTGCAGGCGGCAGGGAACTTGTCGGCATCGGTGAGATCAGAAAAGTAACTATTTTTTTCGCGGATATCCGGGAGTCAACAGCCCTGGTCCAGCAGCTGGCCCTGCATGAGCTGCGTTCTTTCCTGAATGAGTTTTTTGAGATCTTTACCGACACTGTTTTTCAGGCCAGGGGCACGGTCGACAAGTTCATGGGTGACGCGGTCCTGGCTATTTTCGGGGCGCCCGTTGAACTGGAGGATCATAACCTCGCCGCGGTCCGGGCGGCAGTGGAAATCCGGAAGCGGTTTGAGGCGCTGCGCCTGGCCTGGGTGGCCAGGCGGGAACAGTTCAGCGTCGTTGATATAGCCATCGGCATAACCTACGGCGAGGTCTTTCTCGGCAATGTGGGATCTTCCCAGCGGTATGACTATACGGTTCTTGGAACCCCGGTTAACGTTGCCCAGCGGATTGCCTCGGCGTCACCCTCCGGTCACATTCATATTACAGAGACTGTCAAAAGAGACGTGGAGGCTGAGTTTGATATGGCGGAAGTAGGATCCATGCGACTGCGCGGTGTTCACTCCCCGGTCCATGTGTACTCGGTGGAATCGCGGGAGAAAGACGAATAGCCCGGCCTGCCTGTCCAAAATCAAGGCTCCCTGTAACCATCTACAGGGTCGCGATTGTATACATGTGTCTGATCACGGGGGTAATATCCCTGCGCCTTCATTACCCCGGAATTGTAACCAGGCACAGGCGGCGGCGTTTCACGACGCGACTCAGTCCTCTTCGTCTTTCCCGAGGTAGGGCATGGCCATGGACGTCCAGATGTCGTCGCGCTGGGACTGTTTTTTCCGCATGACACTCTCAAGCCGGAGCATCTGTTCGCCGTCCGGACTGATCAGAAATTCGACTCCCATCCTGTACGCTTTTATTTCATCAAGGTCAAAGGGGCTCAGCCATACCGGCATGGCGGGTATGGCAAAATCCTTCAGGTCCGGCGGGATATTGATGTTGAGTTGCAGGGAATTTGATTCGCTGTCCCTGGTGGACTGGTACACGTGGTAGGTCTTCAGCAGTACCTGGGTCATGAGCAGACAGGCGCCGTGGCGCGAGATGTCGATGATGCGGCCGGAAAAAGGGCCAGCCACAATCTCCTTGTTCATGCCCGAGATTGCGGCAACGGAAATCGGCAGAAAATCAGTATAGCGCTTTGATCGTCGGAGGTCTGTTATCATCGTCTCTTTCCGGTCTGCTCGAAAAATACGTTGTTCGCTGTTGCTTCAGTCCGCACCGTCTGTGATTTCATCCCGGCAGTTCTTTAAAAAGGGAAGGCAACATGGTACATTGAAACCGTGTTTGTGGAAATTACAAATTGTTTTATATCCTTATTAATTTATTTAGCATACAAAACTTTTTAAACAAAGAAAAAACCTTTTTTCCTGTCGGCCGGATTAAAAAACCAGTGCGCGGATGTGTGTCGGCATGGTGCCGGAAGATCTTGTTTGGCGCCGCCTGAACGCCTGCTGCGCGTTTTGACCTGGTTGGCCGGAGATAAAGGTGCGTGAACACAAGGAGTGACAATGCAGATACAGCAATCTGACCTGTTCAGGGAACGTTGTTTTGTTGACGGGCAGTGGATCGATGCTGCAAACGGCAGCGTGCTTGAGGTGTTTAATCCGGCTACAGGGAAACTTGTCGGCCGGGTTCCGGCTCTCGGGCGGGAGGAAACCAGGCAGGCCCTAGAGGCCGCAAGGAAATCGTTCGGCCCATGGCGGCGACTGACGGCCAGGGAACGGTCCCGGCTCCTGCGCAACTGGTATGATCTGATCATGGCCCGTCAGGACGACCTGGCGGCCATCATGACGGCGGAGCAGGGCAAGCCCCTGGCCGAGTCGCGTGGTGAAATAGCCTATGCAGCCTCCTTTGTCGAATGGTTTGCGGAGGAGGGAAAGCGGGTCTACGGCGACACTATTCCCCCGGCCCAGGCGGACAAACGAATTGTTGTCCTGAAAGAGCCGGTCGGGGTCTGCGCCGCCATTACCCCCTGGAATTTTCCCTCCGCCATGATCACCCGCAAGGTGGCTCCGGCTCTTGCGGCCGGATGCACCGTGGTGGTCAAGCCCGCGGCCCAGACACCTTTTTCAGCCCTGGCCCTGGCCCGCCTGGCCGAGAAGGCCGGTATTCCGCCTGGTGTCCTGAACGTGGTCTGCGGTCCGGCCGCCGAGATCGGCGCGGAACTTACCGAGAACAATATCGTCCGTAAGCTCAGCTTCACCGGTTCCACCGAGGTGGGCAAGAAGCTGATGCGGGCCTGCGCCTCTAACGTCAAGCGGCTGTCCCTCGAGCTGGGCGGTCACGCTCCCTTTATCGTTTTTGACGACGCCGATATTGACGCGGCCGTGGAGGGGGCGGTGGCCTCCAAGTATCGCAACAGCGGTCAGACCTGTGTCTGCGCCAACCGCTTGATCGTGCAGGAAGGCGTGTACGACGAGTTTGCCGAAAAATTGATTGCGGCCGTCACCTCGCAGCTCAAGGTGGGCGACGGCTTTGCCGAGGGGACCAACCAGGGCCCCCTGATCGATATAAACGCGGTCATGAAGGTCGAGGCACAGATCAGGGACGCGGTGGACAAGGGCGCCCGGATCGGCTGCGGCGGCAAGCGGGTCGGTGAGTCAGGTTTCTTTTTTGAGCCGACCGTGCTCCTGGACGTGACTTCGGAGATGCTGATCAGTCATGAGGAGACCTTCGGGCCGGTGGCGCCGCTCTTCTCATTTGCCACCGACGAGGAGGCTGTCAACCTGGCCAATGACACGCCCTATGGCCTGGCCTCGTATTTTTTCAGTCGGGATATCAACCGCATCTGGCGGGTGGCCGAGGGGCTGGACTACGGCATGGTCGGCATCAACACCGGCATCATGTCCAACGAGTCAGCCCCGTTCGGGGGCATGAAGGAGTCGGGCATCGGCCGCGAAGGTTCCAAATACGGCATCGAGGAGTATCTCGAAATAAAGTATCTGTGCCTGGGCGGTATGAAGTAATTGGAAGAGCGTTCTCCTGCACCGCGTCTGCAAGCGGATGGACGCTCTCTCTTCATCCGTCCAGATCAGAGCTGTCAACATAAGCGTATGCACTATGCTTATGTATCGACTCAAAACTTTCCACGCTCACGGAAAACCAGTCAATATCTGGATGGGCCAGGGCCTCCTGCGAGACTTTTCGCACCACGTCTTCCACAAACATGGGCCGGGCATAGGCCTGCTCGGTCACGTACTTTTCATCGGGCCGCTTGAGCAGGGCGTAGAGCTGGCAGGAGCCGCACTGCTCGACCAGGGAGATCAGGTCTTCCAGCCAGATAAATGTACGCGGCTGCACCGTCAGCCTGACTTCGGCCCGCTGGTTATGGGCCCCGGCCTCACTGATCTCCTTGGAGCAGGGGCACAGGGTGGTGACCGGTACGCCGACCGTGAGCAGCAGTTCGTCCCGGTCATTGCTGCGGCCGGTAAAACCGCATTCATATTCCATCAGGCTTGAGGTGCCGGTAACCGGCGCGTTTTTGGCAATGAAGTAGGGAAAGGACATCTCCATTTCGGCCCGCTCGGCCTGGAGCTGTTTTCTGATTCCGGACAGGATCTCCGGCACAATGTCGGCGCTCATGTCTTCCTGGTACCTGCCCAGGGTTCGG
This sequence comes from Deltaproteobacteria bacterium, assembly GCA_024278495.1. GTDB lineage: Bacteria > Desulfobacterota > Desulfobulbia > Desulfobulbales > Desulfobulbaceae > UBA10518. The sequence goes on along the minus strand of JAJRTB010000142.1, from coordinate 11,132 downwards.
CTGAAGATGGAGACGCATTCCTCCCGGACATGATGCGGCATGGCCGCGGTCATGGAGATAGTGGCGATGGTCTGCTGGTGGGAGCCGGTTTTCTCCCTGATGCTGACCGGACAGGTAAATTTCTTTATGCCGACGCTCTGCAGTTTCATGGACGCTGTACTTTCCTGACGTATGGACGATTTTCCCGGTACACCGGACCGTCATCGTAACTCGTCACAGGGTTTGTAACTCTGCGATTTTACCTACCCATAATCTGTAAGTCATCAGACCAATACCGTATTTTGTCCCGCCCCACAAGGGACAAGTCGGCCCGGCCCCCGAAAAAGCGACGGCAGCCGATATGCTTCTTGTTTGATGGAAGTGAAAAAGTATGGTAGTTTTTCCGCTCCGGCTTTGAATATGTCGGGTGACGGAGAAACGGACATATGACAGCGACATCGGACAAGGTCCGCATTGACAGGTGGCTGTGGGCCGCGCGGTTTTTCAAGACCAGATCCCTGGCCGGCAAGGCCGTCAGCGGTGGCCATGTATACGTGAACGGTAAGCGGGTTAAAGCGGCCCGCCCGGTCCGGGTGGGCGATTCCCTGCAGATCCGGCGGGGGCACCTTGAGTTTGATGTTGTCGTGCTTGGCGTAAGCGGCAGGCGCGGACCGGCCACCGTGGCCCGGACCCTGTACGAGGAGACCGGGGAGAGCATCCGCCGCCGTGAACAGGCCGCCCTGGAACGCAGGTTCATGCGGCCTGAGGGCACGGCCCCGACCAGGCGGCCGGACAAGAGGGAGCGCCGTAAGATCCGCCGGTTGCTGCGCAAAGAGTAGCTTCTCCATACCACCATGTATTCCAGAATATCGCCGGCGAACAGTCGGAACAGAAAACTGTCAAGGAGGATGATATGAAAAAGGTAGAACGGGCGTTAATCAGTCTGACGGACAAGTCCGGAATCGAGGAGTTTGCCAGGGCCCTGGCCGACATGGGCGTGGAGATCCTCTCCACCGGGGGCACCGCCAAAAAGATGCGGGACAGTAATATACCTGTCACCGACGTGTCCGACTTCACCGGTTTCCCGGAGATGCTCGACGGCCGGGTCAAGACCCTGCACCCCCTGGTACACGGCGGCATCCTCAACCAGCGGGAAAACGACGAGCACCAGCGCCAGTGTGCCGAACATGGCATCAGGCATATCGACATAGTGGCGGTCAACCTCTATGCCTTCGAAAAAACCGTGGCCCGGGCCGACTGCACTCTGGCCGACGCCATCGAGAATATCGATATCGGCGGTCCCACCCTGCTGCGCGCCTCTGCCAAGAACTTCCGGGACGTCACAGTCATTGTTGATCCGGCCGATTACGGCCAGGTCTTAAGCGAGATCAGGGAGAGTGGCAACACCACGCTCAAGACCCGCTTCCGCCTGGCGGTCAAGGTGTTTCGGCTGACCTCGACCTATGACACCGCCATTGCCGCCTGGTTGAACGATGTGGACGTTGACGCCAACCCCTATTTCCAGGGAGAATAACCATGCAGAAGATGGCAGTGCTCCTCTCCGGCAGCGGCCGGACCCTGGACAACTTTCATGACCGGATCAGGGCCGGAACCCTGAACGCCACCATCGAGGTGGTCATTTCCAACGTGGCCGACGCCCTGGGCCTGAAAAAGGCGGAAAACTACGGCTACCCGGCCTTCCATGCCGTGGGCGGCGAGGCGACCAACGAGATCATCGGCCGCTACGACGTTACCATGATCGCCCTGGCCGGCTATCTGAAGCTCTATACCCCGCCCGGAAACCTGAAGCGAAACGTGCTCAATATCCATCCCTCGCTTATTCCCTCGTTCTGCGGCGACGGTTTCTACGGCCATCACGTGCATGAGGCGGTCAAGGCCCGGGGCTGCAAGGTGAGCGGCTGCACGGTCCACTTTGCCAACGAGGTGTACGACGAGGGGCCCATAATTGTCCAGAAATGCGTCCCGGTCGAGGATGACGATACGCCGGACGATATCGCCGACCGGGTTTTTGCGGCGGAGTGCGAGGCTTTCCCCGAGGCCATCAACCTGGTCGATGAACTCGGTGTTGACTATTTCTGGAACAGGGTGGGATCATGACCAGGGTTATCATGAACGGAGCCGATATCGAGCGCAGCCTGGACAGGATCAGCCTTGAGATCCTGGAGCGCAATCACGGTGGTGCGAACCTGGCCGTTATCGGTATTCATACCGGCGGGGTCCATCTGGCCAACCGGATTCTCAACAAGCTCAACGGCCGGGAGCAGGGCAGGGTCCTGATCGGCAGCCTGGACATTACCCTCTACCGCGACGACTGGAGCCTCATCTCCCAGAACCCCCTGGTCAAGAAGACCGACATCAACTTTTCCCTGGAACACCAGCGGGTTGTGCTGGTGGATGATGTCATTTACACCGGACGGACCATCCGCGCCGCCATGGATGCGCTCATGGACTATGGCAGGCCCGATACCATTCAGCTTGCCGCCCTGGTTGACCGGGGCGGCCGCGAGCTTCCCATCCAGCCGGATTACGTGGGCCGGTCGGTCATGGTCGGCCCTGATGAAAAGGTGGACGTCCTGCTCGGGGAAAAGGGCGGCCGGGATGAAGTGATCATCCATGCCAAGTGAAATTACCGGAGCAACCACATGGGGTGAATACAGCTGAGGGACCAGGCCATGCGTGACGGGCCCGCACGGGGCAGCGCCGGTGCGGGGGAGTTTCCCGAGGACCTCCGGGAGATCTGCCGGAGGGTCCGGGAGAAAACGCACAGCTACGACCGGTACAGCTTCAGTGAACAGTTTAACGACTTTCTCAAGGCCTTTTTCGATCTGGGCCAGGAGTATGACTCCCTTGACGATTTTTACCGGATCTGCGTGGCCGTGCCGCTTGAGGTGACCGGTGTCGCCTCCGCTCTCTACCTCTACGACGAAAAACAGGATCGTCTGAACTGCGTCTGCGACAGCGACCGGGGTTGCCTGCGCAGACCCGAGCCTGCCCAACCGCCTGTCCGCCTGGCCCGGGACGCCTACGCGGCCAACTCTTCCTACATTGTTCCCATCTACAGTCGATCCATCTTCCACGCACCGCCAACCGGCCCTGATTCGAATGACGCGGTCGCTTCGGAAGGCCTGACCGGGCGCAACCGCATCTTTGGCATGTTCAAGGTCAGGAGCAAGGAGCCCCTGACCCCGTCCGAGCGGTTTTTCTACCGGAAATACTGCAACAGGATCGGCTACAACCTGTACAACCGGCGTATCGCCATCCAGAATATCGAGCATCTCAGGTTTATCAATTCTCTGGTTATGGATATCGAGCACAACGTGATCGTGCCCAACATGTACTTCAAGCATATCTTTAACCAGCTTAAAAAAAAGATCAGGGAGCTGGGCGAGTTGAAGGAGGAGCTGGACAGTCTTGTCCTGCCGCCGGAGCTGGCCGAAGAGTTTGCTGGATATCTGGCCCGGTGCGACGTGACCCGCAACGAGATGATGCTCTTTCACCGCGACCTGGTCAAACACCATGCCAATATCAGCCTGTTTCTTGAGAGCCTGTTCCGGCGCGAGCATTTCAAGAAAGGTCACCTCGTGCTGCGGACCCGGCGCTGCTTTGTGGAGCGGGAGGTCATCCTGCCCCAGCTTGAGCATTACGCCGCCCGGTTGAAAGCCGCCAACGTGGATATTGACCGGCCCAAAAACATGCTGGAAGAGGAGTTTGAGATCATGGTGGACGTGGGGCTGCTGGCCCAGGTCTATGCCAACCTCTTTTCCAACGCTGCCAAGTATGCGGCAGAGGTTATCGATCACCACGGCCGTCCCAGAAAGGCGGTCGCCTACGGCCGGGAACTGGTCCGGGATTTCCCGGAACCGGGCCGCCAGGGCGTCAAGTTCAACGTCTTTACCACCGGCCCGCACCTGGACGAGAACGAGGCGGCCAGACTCTTTGAAGAGGGGGTGCGCGGTGAGGGTACTGAGCAGGTGCCGGGCACCGGCCACGGCCTGGCCTTTATCAAGCACGTGATCGAGCTGCACGGTGGCCGGGTCGGCTATGAACCGACCAGTGGGGGCAATAATTTTTATTTTATCCTGCCGGTACCCTCCCGCCCCGGGGTACCCCCGGACCCGGCATGAGCGGGTCCCGCCCCCGCACCATGGAACTGCTGGCCCCGGCCGGTTCTTTTGCCGCCTTTGAAGCGGCCATAAGCGAGGGCGCCGACGCGGTCTACGTGGGCGCACCCGGCTTCAATGCCCGGGCCCTTAGCCGCGATTTTACCCTTGATGAGATCGCGGCCATGATCCGGTATGCCCATGATCGGAACGTTAAGCTCCTGATCGCCATGAACAGCCTGGTCAAGGAGGAGGAGATCTTCCCGGCCGTGGAAGGGCTTGCCGCTTTGGCCGGGATCAGGCCGGACGGACTCATCATCCAGGACATGGGGTTGCTTAAACTTGCCGCCGCATGGTTTCCCGGCCTGCCTCTTCATGCCAGTACCCTGATGGGTGTCCACAACAGTATCGGCGTACGGGAACTGGTTGATTTGGGTGTCAGGCGCATCGTCCTGCCGCGGGAACTGAGTATCAGGGAGATCCGCGCCATCCATGAGCAGACCGGGGCTGACCTTGAGATATTTGTCCACGGAGCCATGTGTTTCAGCTATTCCGGGTTCTGTTTATTCAGCAGCCTGCACGGGGGCAGGAGCAGCCTGCGCGGCAGATGTGTCCAGCCCTGCCGTCGCCGCTACGGCTGGCTGAAAAAATCAGGCCAGGGCCGTGGCAGGGACCGGGGAAGGGACGGCGGCCACCTCTTTTCCATGAACGATTTAAGCGGTATTGAACAGCTCGGCCGCCTGCACCGGGCCGGAGTGGCCAGTCTCAAGATCGAGGGCCGCATGAAGAGCGCCGAATATGTCCGCAAGACCGTGCGGGCCTATCGCATGGTCCTTGATGCCCACGGCCCGTCCAGGTCCCCGGACCGGAAGACCCTGGCCCTGGCAAACAAACTCCTTGACGAGGCCATGGGCCGCCGCCGCTCCCCGGCCTTCTTCCCCGGCCCGAAGCCACGCGAGGCCGTTACCCCGAACTTGTCCGGCAACATCGGCACCATGGTCGGCCGGGTCATCAATCTCACTGTACAGCGTCACTCCCCGGGCCGGGTCCGCACCTTCCTGACCGTTCAGCTCAGACAGGACGTCGCGGTAGGCGAGCGGCTCCGGCTGCACGATGAAGCAAGCGGTGAGCGTGTTGCCTTTTCGCTCCAGGACCTGAAGCAGGGCGGTAAAAAAGTCGGCAAAGCCCGGTCCGGCCGGACCGCCACCGTGGTCCTGGAGCAGCCGCTCCCCGTCAAGGGCAAACCAAAGGGCTTCAAGGGGAGTCTCTTCCGTGTTGACACCACCTCCCGCGACAGGGACGATCGCAAGGCCAGGGCCAGGATCGTCGGCACGAGCCTTCCCCGGGTACAGGTCGATCCAGACCGTGTCCAGCGGATTTTTCGCGACATTGAAGGGGCCCTACCCCGAACCCGGCGGCAAACCGGTCAGCCTTCGCCTGCCGCCCACAAAAGATGGTGGGTGCAGGTAGGCTCCCTGCGCGACCTGGGCCTCAAACTGCCGGTCCGGCCCGAACATTTTATCGTCCCCCTGAGCCCGGAGAACCTGGAACACGCTACCTGGAAAAAGTTCAGCCAGAACCCGGCCGCCCGGGATCTCATCTGGAGCCTGCCGCCGATCATCCTGGAAGATGAAATTCCATGGTTCCGGAAGACCGTCACAACCCTGGTCAACCAGGGCTTTTACCTGTTCCAGCTCGGCCACTGGACCCAGCGCGGTCTCTTCCGCGCAATCGATATCGACCCGGACCAGCTTATCCTGACCGGCAACTACACCTTCAACCTGCTTAACTCCGTCAACATCGGGGCCATGGGAGAACTCGGCCTCGCCGCCGTCCAGTTCTCCCTGGAGAGTGACCGCGACAACCTCGTGACGGCGGTCAGAAATATCAGGAAACGGGTCATCAGCTCTCTCCGACCCACTCTTCCGGCAATCGGCCTCTACGCCTTTGGCCTTCCCCCGTTGTTCACGGCCCGGCTTGACGACCCGCACTACAAGTACGGCAAACAGTTCCAGAGTCCAAGGGGCGAGGTCTTCACCATTGAACGTGCCGGCTCCGTCACCCGGGTCCGTTCCAGGCTGTACTTTTCTCTTCTGAGGCGGCGCAAGGAGCTGAGCCGCACCGGGATCGACTATCTGGTGGCTGATCTGCGCGGCGGCAATCCCCGCAAAAACGCCGCCGCCTTCATGGCCCACTACTTCAACAGAAAAAACGAACTCCCCGCCCTGGAGGGCAATTTTGAGACCGGCCTGCAGTAACACGCAAGGCGTGACCTGCTGCGTGATTCAGGGCAGTGCATCTGTACAATGGGGTGCCCCCGAGGATTCAGGCCATGTAGACTTTGCCGGGGGCGGGACCGGGGAAGACGTTTCTGGTGTCAACGATGAGGGGGGCGTGTTTGAGTATGAAGTCGTAGTCGTAGGCGCTGTGGTCGGTGGCGATCAGGACGCAGTCTGTCCGGGCCAGGTTTTCGGCGGTCAGGGCCGTGCTTTTCATGTTGAAGTCATACTTTCTGACCGTTTTCAGGCTGGGGATATGCGGGTCGTTGTAGCCGACCTCGGCGCCTTTCCTGATGAGCAGCTCCAGCAGCTTGTAGGAGGGAGATTCCCGGTCGTCGTCCACGTCCTTTTTATAGGCCATTCCCAGCAGCAGGACGTTGGCGCCCTTGAGGGGCTTGCCGTGCTCGTTTAAGGCCTCCATGACCCGCTGGATCACGAAGTAGGGCATGTTGGAGTTGACCTCGCCGGCCAGTTCGATGAACCGGGTGGGGATGTCGAATTCGCGCGCCTTTGAGGTGAGATAGAAGGGGTCAATGGGGATACAGTGACCGCCCAGGCCCGGGCCGGGATAGAACGGCATGTAGCCGAACGGCTTGGTGGAGGCGGCGCGGATGACCTCCCACACGTCAATGCCCATGCTGAGACAGAGGATTTTGAGTTCGTTGACCAGGGCGATGTTGACGCTGCGGAAGATGTTTTCCAGCAGCTTTGTCAACTCGGCGGTCTGGGTGGTGGAAACCGGCACAACCTCCTTTAAGGCCAGATTGTAGAGGCCTGCGGCAAGTTTTGTTGAGCGCTGGTCAATGCCGCCAACCACCTTGGGGATATCGGCCGTGCCGAAGTTGGGGTTGCCCGGGTCTTCGCGTTCCGGGGAAAAGGCCAGAGCAAAGTCCGTGCCGGCCGCAAGACCGCTCTGTTCCAGGATAGGTTGCAGTACCTCGACCGTGGTGCCCGGGTAGGTGGTGGATTCAAGCACGATCAGTTGGCCGGGCCGCAGTACCTTGGCAATTGCCTGGCCCGTGGCCTCTATGTATTTGAGGTCCGGCTCGCGGTTTTTGGTGAGCGGGGTGGGTACGCAGATGAGCAGGGCGTCCGGTTCGTCAAGGCGGTTGAAGTCGCTGGTGGCGCTGAACTGTCTGTCCCGGACAAATCCGGCCAGCTCGTCGGAAGGGATGTGCCTGATGTAGCTTTTTCCCTGATCCAGGGCAGTAATCTTGGCGTCGTCGAGATCAAAACCGATAACCCGGATCCCCTTGCGCAGAAAGGTCAGGCTCAGGGGCAGCCCCACGTATCCCAGCCCGATGATTCCGACCATGAGTGAGCCGTCTTCGATTTTTCGCTCCAGTCCCTGCATGTTTCCCACCTGTTGAGTTGTATGTTGTGACGAATACACAGGTGCAACGTAACAGGTTTTTTCAGGGAATGAAAGGGGTCGTGAAGACCCCTTTCTTCCGGTTTCAGGCGCTTATCAGGCGTTTATGGAAGTGCCGTCCCCGGGGCCGTACCCGGTGCCGTCCTTCGGGCCGTCGCCGTTATTGCCTGTTCCGTCACCCGGGCCGTAGCCGCCGCTGGCACCGTCACTGCCGGTTCCATCACAGTCGCCGCTGCCCGCGTTGCCGCCGGCTGAGCCGTTTCCTCCTGAACCGCCTGCGCTGCCGTTTCCTCCGCCTCCACCGTTGCCGCCACCCCCATCATTTCCTCCGCCGCCATTACCGCCGCGGGCCAGAACAATATAGTCATCGGAAAGTGAGATGAGGCCGGTCCTGCACTGGCCGGTTCCATTGCCGGAACCATAGCCGGATCCGTCCTTGGGCCGCGAGCCGCTGTTCCCGGTACCGTCGCCCGGGCCATAGCCGTGTCCCTTGCCTTTTCCCGCAATTCCGGGGGTGGCCAGCATAAGCAGGGCCGCGGATGTGATAAGGGTTTTTGCGATTCGTGATTTGATAAGCATGTTGTACCTCCGTTATAAAATATGGGGTTGACGGGTAGCCCAGCCGGCCTGCCCGGCTGCGCCAGGAAGATCCCGTCGAGTAAACTTGTCCCGGAAAACGTCTCGTCCGAAAAAAGGTTACAAAAAAAAAAAAATTAAGATCTGGTCCTTTTAAAAATCGTAACTTTGTCTGTGGAAAAACGTTATGTTGACAGGGTGGAAACTTTTCAGACGTTTTATAATGAGCACAGGGACCGGTTGTTTGGCTATCTGCTGCGGAAGACCGGCAGCCCGCACCTGGCTGCCGACATTATGCAGGAGAGTTTTACCCGCTACCTGGAACGCTACAGGGACAGAGAGCGGAGCGCTGCTCTGCTCTTTCGCATCAGTCGCAACCTGGTTGTTGACCAGGTTCGTAAAAACAGGGCGGAAACGGTCTATGATGATGAATTGCACGGGTATCGCAGCGATAATCCGGAAAGCGGTTTTGGTGTCCGGGAAGAAACAAACCGGATGCTCGCGGCTCTCGCCCGGCTGGACGAGGAAGAACGGGACCTGCTGGCCCTGGTGGTCGCAAGCGGTCTGTCATATCGGGAAATCGCCGGAATAACAGGGTTGAGCGAGGCCAATATCAAGGTGAAAATCCATCGGACACGGGTCAGGCTGAAGATGTTGCTCAAGGGAGAGAGATGAGAAAATGAAGGATTACCTGATCAGCATGTTTATTGATGATGAACTGGACCTGGATGAGAAAATTGAGTTTGTCGAGACGGTGCGTGCGGACAAAAGGTTTGGCGACGAAGCTGTGGAGCTGCTCGAGATGGAACAGGAGTTGCGGATGGATCTGGGGCCGGTGCCCGAGGTGAGCATGCCCGAAGCGCTGCCGGAGCCGCGCGGCGGTTTGTCCGGGTGGCTGCCGGATTTGGGGATAGCGCCCCTGGCCGGGTTTGCCGCGGCCATGGCGCTGGTGGCGGCGGTTTTTCTGCTGCGACCTGAACCGGCTGTGAGTCTGGAGCAGCCCTACCGGTTTGTGATTTACCGGCCCGGAGCTGATCAGGCTGAAATCGTCGGCACCTTTACCAACTGGTCGCCTGTTCCCATGCGCAAGATCGGCACCAGCGGCTACTGGGAGGTGGTGCTCCCCGTGTCTGCCGGGGAGCACCGCTACAGCTATCTGGTCGAGGATGGTCGGCAGATTGCCGATCCCACCGTGTTGACCAGAGAGCAGGATGATTTCGGTGGCGAAAACTCAATTCTCCTGGTGGATGCGGCCGTATGAGAATTTTCGGTGAGCTGTTTCGTGTTGTTTTGCCGCTGTCGGTTGTGATGGCGCTGGCCGGCTGCTCGTCTGTTCATCATGTGGAGTTGCGCGACAAGAGTTTGCTGTTTTTTCTGCGGGCCGAGGATGCCCGTCAGGTACGCCTGGGAGCATCGGTCGACGGTTTTACTCTCCACGAGGCGGTCCGGAATCGGGACGGGATCTGGCAGGTGAGCGTTCCTGCGGCTTCTGAAATGTCATATTTTTACATGGTGGACGGCGCGTTTTTTCTGCCCGACTGCCCGTTGCGGGAACAGGATGATTTTGGCGCGGAAAACTGCGTGTACAGTGTTGCTCCGTAACCTTTGCGCCGCATGTTTCCGGTCTGACCGGCACGGCTGGATCAGGTTTGGCAGCCGCGATGAACAAAGAAAGCGCGTCACCGTGACCTGATAACAACAGTGCTTCGCGGTGATTTGCATATAAACCAATGACACTGGGATGGAGAGGATGATAGTCAGGATAATGATGTTTACGCTGTTGGTTATGTTATCCTTCTCGGTCGCGCGTGGCGCAGGCCTTGATGAGGGGCTTGAGCTGAGCATGGCCCGGGCTGGTTTCAGCAATCAGCAGGTGGAGCAGGTGCGGGGGATGATTGAAACAGCCGCCCGGCAGGGGCTGCCGGAAGAAGTTATTCCCGCCAAGGTACGGGAGGGGATTGCCAAGCGGGTCCCGCCTGGGCGGATAGCTGCAGCGGCCCGGCGGGTTCTGGACCGCTACGCGGCGGCTTATGAGCTTGCCGGTCGGCATGTGCGCGACCCCGGTCAGGCCGCCGGGATCGGCCGGGTCATTGCCGGGGCCATGGCAGCGGGATTAACCGGGCAGGATGCCGAGGCCGTTGTCAGGGCGCTTGCGGATCGAGCCCGGACCATGCCGGCCGGTGAATTTTCCAGACTGGCTTCCCAGGCCTGGCGTACGGCCAGGGATATGGCGCGTCAGGGTGTGTCAGGCGCCACCGCGGCCGATGTGGTGGCATCGGCCGTGCGGCAGGGGTACAGGGCGGAAGCCATGCGGGATATGCGCAACACGTTTAACAGCCGGAGCGGCCGGGGTGACGTTGATGGTGCCGCCCGGGGCGCGGCAGGCGGCATGGGCGGGGCCGGCGAGTCAGGTTCCATGGGTGGGTCGGGTCACGGCGGCGGTTCTGGATCCGGCGGCGGTTCTGGTTCCGGCGGCAAGTAAGCAGGGAATCAGGACTTGACCCTCCCTTGAGATGCGTTACATGTATTGTTAATGAGAATTATTCTGGAATAACGTGGACGAATACCTGGAATCACGATTTGATGTAACTCGTCACAGGGTTTGTAACTCTGCGATTGTACCTGCCCATACTTTGTAAGTGGTCAGGGGTGCCGCAGATTCGTGCAGGCGTGACAATCACCTGAAAGGCATCCTGTATCATTATGAAGCTGGATGAATATTATATTGAAGCGGAGCCGTATTACCGGGTTTGCGGGCGGGAAGTGGAACTGGCTGAGGCGGCCTGGCATCTTGGCTTGCCGCTG
>JAJRTB010000141.1 GCA_024278495.1 Deltaproteobacteria bacterium | reverse complement strand
GCTCCTGGCCACGGCCATCGCCAACACCAACGACTCCATTCTCATCACCGACCGCAGAGGCACCATTGAATATGTCAACCCGGCCTTCAGCCGCATAACCGGCTACAGCCGGGCAGAGGCACTGGGCCAAAACCCGCGCATCCTGCAGAGCGGGCGTCAGGACCGGTCCTTCTATGCGGACATGTGGCACACCATCGAACAGGGCAACGTCTGGGAAGGCCGGCTGATCAACCGCAAAAAGGACGGCACCCTGTACACGGAACTGGCATCCATCTCGCCGGTCCGGAACGCGGCCGGCAGGATCACCCACTTTGTCGCGGTCAAGCGCGATATCAGCCAGGAAGTTATCCTGGAGGCTCAGCTCAACCAGGCCCGGAAGATGGAGGCCATCGGTACCCTTGCCGGGGGGATTGCCCATGATTTCAACAATATTCTCGGAGCCATCATCGGTTTCACTGACCTCTCGCTCCGCCAGCTGCCGCCCGGCTCCCCGGTCTATGATAACCTGCGCCACATCCACAAGAGCGGCAAGCGGGCCGCCGACCTGATCCAGCAGATCCTGACCTTCAGCCGCCAGGCTACCCGGCAGGAAAAAATGCCGGTGGCCATGGCGCCGCTGATCAAGGAGACCCTGAAACTCCTCCGCGCCTCCCTTCCCACCACGATTGACATCAAGCTCAACCTGACGGAGCCGGAAGGATGGGTTCTGGCCGACCCGGTCCATATTCAGCAGATCACCATGAACCTGTGCACCAACGCCTTCCATGCCATGAGTGAACAAGGAGGCACGCTGACCATCAACCTGCGAAGGGTAACCGTTGATGATCCCGGCAACAGGGGAACACTCCCGGCCGACGCCTGTCTGGAGATGAAGGTTGTCGATACCGGTCAAGGTATTGACAAAACGATTATCGACCGGATCTTTGACCCATTTTTCACCACCAAGGAACCTGGAATCGGCACCGGCATGGGGTTGAGCGTTGTCCACGGCATAGTGCGGGATCTGCACGGCCTGATCAACGTGGACTCCTCGCCGGCCGGGACCGTCTTTACCATTCTCCTGCCGGAAACATCGCGTCCCGGACCGAATGAAAACGAGGCGGAACAGGACATACCCGGGGGCAGCGGCTCCATCCTGGTGGTGGACGATGAGGAAGATATTCGCGAAACAAGCCGCAAGATGCTCGAGGAACTGGGCTACCAGGTTACCACCTGCGCAGACCCCAGGGCGGCGTTAGACATGCTCCGTGAGCCGGAAAGCAACTTTGACCTTGTCATTACCGACCAGACCATGCCGGAGATGACCGGCGCCGAACTGCTCCGGGAACTCAGGCGTGAGCGGCCCGAACTGCCGGTCATCATCTGTACCGGTTTCAGCGAACAGCTGACCGAGGAAAAGGCTCTCAGCCTGGGGGCGCGGAAACTCATGACAAAGCCCTTTACCCTGCAACAGCTTGCGGAAATCGTCCACCATACCCTGCGGGGCTGAACAAAACTCCGCCACTATGCCGGCTTCGAGTGAAAGATTATGGAGCCTGTCGCGTCCCTGCATCCGGCGACACCGGTTTTGTCCTGCCGCGACACCCTCCTTTTAAGCAGGTATCGGTGCAGCCAGGTCATGGGAGACCTGGCCACCCTGACCCGGGCGGCCAGGGCCTTTTCCGGCTCAAAAAAAAGATCTGTCAGGTGAACCGTCCTGTGCAGGCGACCAAGAAAGTGGGTGCAGCCCGCGCAGTAGGTGATTATGGGCAGGGCACCTGCCTCCCCGGTCCGGGAGCGGGTCCAGTTTCCTGAAAACTCCGGTACCAGGTAACAGGCCGCGCCGCCCTCGCCGCAGCAGAATGTTGTCCGGCCGTGGTGTTTCATCTCCTCTAGCCCATACCCCATGGAGCGGATCAGCATCCGGACTGCTGCGTGTACCTCTTCTGCATTCCTGGTCGGGCAGGGGTCATGCACGGTGACAGAGCCCGGTGCGGCGACCTGCCTGACCGGCTCCCCGCAGGCCAGCAGCTGGTAGACGGTTTCCACCTCAAAACCGTGGCCATAGTCCTGCCAGACCCGGTAGCAACTGGGACAGGTGACCAGGATCCTGCGGACACCCTTCCGGAACAGAGCCTCACGCATGGCCCCGAACATGGCATGAAAATAATCAAGACGGGCCAGGTCATGGGAAGGCTTGGTGCAGCAGTCCAGCACCATGCCGAGGCCGGGCACCTGCTTCCGCAGATATTGGTACAACTGGAGTACCCGGCCCGAGCGGCTGCCCGCCATGGCGCAGCCCGGAAAAAAAACCGTGTCGCACCCCCGGGGCAGAGAATAGCAGGAAAAGAGAGGGGACACCCCGCGTCGCTCATACCCGAGCAGCATCCGGTGCTGCCGGTATTCACCCCTCCCCACCGCAACAGCCCTCCGCCGCATGGCAAAGAACAGGGCCGCCGGATCTGTCTCCCTGGGACAGACCGCGGTGCAGAGGCCGCACAAACTGCATTCGTAGGCCAGGGCCGGATCCCGGTCCGGCTTCCTCATCCGGCGGGCAATGGTTTTGGGCAGGCCGTGTTTCCGCAGAAACAAACAGTTTTTGGCGCAAAGGCCGCACTCAACGCACCCTTCGTCAATGCGGCGGACCTGTTCCGCCAGGGCCGCCGCACTGGTGTCAGTCATTCTGCTCTGCATAGTCCTCAGCAGCCACGGCCTCGACAAAACGGGCGATATTGCGTCCGGTTGATGCCAGCAGTCTCTGGCGGGCCTGGAGGAAGGCCACCTGGGCCAGGGCCAGCCTGCCATAAGTAGCGGTCAGATCCCGCTGGGCCTCGTTCAGGCGAACCAGCGAGGCCTGGCCCGCTTCATACTCGCTCCTGGCAAGCTCCCTGTTCTCCTCGACCAGCCTGACGCTTTCGCGCTGAAGTATCACCTGCTCCCGGGCCGCCTCCAGCAGAGCGATGCCCTGGCGAACCTCGGAGGCAACCCGGTTACGCAGGTTCAGGAGCAAATACTCGGCCTCGCGCCGGGCCTGGTCCGCCTCGACCCGTCTGGCCCTGTCCAGGCCGCCGGCAAACAGGTTCCAGGAAAGGTTCAGCAGCAGGGTGTTGCCGAAATCCTCTCCGGTCAGACTCAACTCACCCTGGCGGACACCGTTCACGCCGCCGGTCAGCTGCAGACGGGGATAGAAACCAGCCTCGGCCTTGCCGACAGCCGCCTCGGCCTGTGTCACTGCCAGGGCCAGTTGCCGGATATCCGGCCGCCGGGCCAGCGCCTCCCTGATCAACGCATCAGGCGATACCGTTTCTTCCCGCACGTCCAGGTCACGGCCCAGCTCCTGCAGACGCAGGTGCGCCGGGAATCTTGCATCAGGGAGTCCCATCAGGGCGGCCAGGCCGTAGCCTGCCGCTTCAAACTCACGGGCCGCGAACAGGGCGCTTGTTTTGGCCGCGTTGAGCTGGACCTTGATATTGAGCACGTCTCCCCAGGGGCCGGCCCCGACCTCATACCTGCTCTGGGCATCCTCAAGCCGGCGGAGATAAAAATCACGGTCCGCCTCGGCAATTCTGGTATTGGCCTGGGCCAGCTGGGCGTTGAGAAAGGCCTCGGCCACCGCCGCGACCAGCAGACGCTGGGCGTCTATCCGGGCGGCCCGGGCAGACTTTTCCGCGTACCGGGCCTGCTGCTCGTTGAACGAGCGGTACAAGCCGTCAAACAGGACCCAGGCCGCCTGCAGGCCGCCACTGGCCTGGGAATAGGTCCGGTCAGTTGACTGGCCGGCAATGGGTGGGAAGAACTGGGCGATTTCATATTCCTTGTCCGAACGGCGGATATAGCCGCCGCTGCCGGTCAGGTCCAGGGTCGGCCACCAGGCCGCGGCAGCCTGCCGCAGCCTGGCCCGCGCCTGCTCCACCCGGGCCAGGGCGCTCTGCAGGCCCGGATTGTTGTCCAGGGCCAGCCGCTGGGCCGTTTCCAGGTCCAACACCTCGATCCCCGCAAGGCCGGAAGGCAGGGAAACGATTGCCTCAGCCTCTCCGGCATGTCCCGGACGAGCGGAAAAGATGAGCATGGCGCCGAGCAGCATTGCCCGGACAAGATACCGGGATCCGTGACGAACATTCGTGTTTTGTTTTGTTAACATACCAGTAACCCTGCAATTTGATTATGCATCCGGTTCAACAGTTCCATTTCCTCTCTTCCCTGTCATATCCGGCCCCCGGTCCGGTCAACCCTACGTAGCGTTGCCGGTTCAACCGCCTCCCGGGCAAGCCATTGGCCGCCCGCCAACCGGTCTATACAGCGCCGGAAATCATTGACGATCACCAGCAGGCTGGGGATCAGCACCAGGGTCAGAATGGTGGCAAAGGTAACACCGGCGGCAATGGACAGGGCCATGGGAATAAGGAACTTGGCCTGCATATCCGTCTCCAGGATAAGCGGCGCCAGGCCGCCTACCGTACTGAACGAGGTCAGCAGAATAGCGCGGAACCTCCTGGCCCCGCCCTTTTTGATCGCTTCAAAAAACGGCATGCCCCCGGCGAGATTTTCATTGATCCGTTCGATGAGAACAATGGCGTCGTTAATGACCACGCCGGTCAGGGCCACCATGCCGAACATGGACATCATGGACAGGTCGTAGCCCATGACCAGGTGGCCGGTCACCGCCCCGATGATCCCGAAGGGAATGGTAAAGAGGATAACCAGGGGCTGGACATAGGAGCGGAAAATGGTGGCGATAATAACATAAATACCAAACAGGGCCAGTGGAAAGGTCACCTTGAGCGAGCCCAGTGACTCGCGCATGTTCTTCTTGGCTCCCTGCATGGAGATATGGAGGCCCGGGTACCTCTTCTTGAGACCGTCGAAATAGTTGTTTTCCATCTCCGCGAAGATCTCCCGGGCATTGGCCCGCTTGGAATCGACATCGGCGATCACCGCCACCCGCCGTTGACCGTCGGTCCGGGTGATGGTCGAATATCCGGGGCCGTAGTCAATATCCGCCACCGACGACAGCGGGATCTCCCGCTTGTCCGCCGTCCGGATCCGCATCCGTTCAAAACCGCTCAGATGACTGCGTTCATCTTCGGTATAGCGTACCTTGACCCGGATATCGTTCCGCCCCCGCTGGACCCGGAAGGCTTCCTCGCCGAAAAAGGCGGCGTTGACCTGGCGGGCCAGGTCATCCACGGTCAGGCCAAGGGCCCGGGCCTCGGGCTTGAGGGCGAGCCTGAACTCGTTCTTGCCCGGACTGAAATCGGAATGGATCTGGATGACCCCGTCAAAGGTACGCAGTTTCTCCTGCAGGTCGCGTGACGCGTTGATGATTGCCTCCATGTCGTCCCCCTGGAGCCAGACCTCGATCTCGGCCCGCCCGGCCCGGCCGACAATCCTTCAAAAAGAAGCGACTTGGCCCCGGCAATGGCGCCCACCTCCCTTTCCCACTCGATGAGCAGGTCATTGGAGTGGACGCCCCGTTTCTCCGCCTCCAGCAGGATAAACTGGACACTGCCGTAACCGGGACCGGTCTGGCGGCTCTGCTCGCTTAAGGTCTGGCCGATCAGGACGAGACGTTTCCTGACCAGGGGCTCGCCGCTCAAGGTCGGTGTCCGTTCGGCGACCCGCAGAAAAGCGGACTCGATCCGCTCCAGGGCCCGACGGGTGACGCGGGCCGGTGTCCCCTCCGGAAACTCCACGGTTGAGGTGATAACAAAACCATCTATCTTGGGAAAAACCTGGAACTTGACCAGACCGCCGCGCACCAGGCCGAAGGTGAGGAAAAGAACGGCAATGGCCGTGGCCAGGGAAACGTAGCGCCAGTTCAACACCAGGTCCAGGAAGGGCATATAGCGGTTGCGGACAAACCGTTCCAGACCGTCCTGCATAAACGCCTGCAACCGGGCCATCATCCGGACAACGGGATTGCGATACTTCTTTTCTTCCTTGAGATCCGGCAGGTGGCTGAGATGGGCCGGCAACAGAAAGAGACATTCCACCAGGGAGATCACCAGGCAGGAGATAACCACCGCCGGCATGATGGCGATGAACTTGCCCATGATGCCGCCCACATAGGCCAGGGGAATAAAGGCGACCACCGTGGTCGCGACCGCCGCGAAGACAGGCATGCCCACTTCAAACACCCCGTTGACCGCCGCGACCAGGGGCGGCTCTCCCCGGAGGCGATGCACATAGATGGATTCGCCCACGACAATGGCATCATCCACGACAATACCCAGCACCATGATAAAGCCGAACAGGGAGATCATGTTGATGGTCTCCCCCATGGACCAGAGGATAAAGAGCGCCCCGGCCAGGGAAATGGGAATGCCGAGCCCGGCCCAGAAGCTGAGGCGCAGGTCCATGAAGAGCCAGAGCAGGAAAAAAACCAGCCCCATGCCGATCAGGCCGTTGCGGCTGAGCAGGTTGATCCTGGCCTTGAGCATGGCGGTGTTGTCGTAGAAATCGGTCATGGAGATGCCTAGCGGCAACAGGTCCTTCTTCTCCCTGACATACTCGGCCACGGTCCTGGAGATGAGCAGGGAATCCTCCTCGCTGGTCTTGAAGACCATGACAAAGACGGAGGGACGTCCGTCAACGCGGGCCTGAATCGGATCCTCGGTAAACCCGTCGCGGATCACGGCCAGGCGCCCCAGGGGCACCTGTTCTCCGTCCGGCCCGGCCAGGACAATGATATCGGCAAACTCGGCGCCGGTGTACTTGCGGCCGACCGTGCGGATCCGGATCTCTTCGCCCCGGGTCCTGATGACACCGCCGGGCAGATTGAGGCTGGAGCGCCGCACCGCCTCGGCAACCTGGCGGAAACTCAGCCCGTAGCGTCGGAGTTGCTCTTCCGACACCTCGATACTGATCTCATAATCCCGCACTCCGAACACCTCCACCTGGGAGACGGCCGGCAACTGCCGGATCTCATCCCGGATCCGCTCGGCCCAGGTCTTGAGCTGTTTTTCACCCATGTCCCCGGACAGGGCCAG
>JAJRTB010000140.1 GCA_024278495.1 Deltaproteobacteria bacterium | reverse complement strand
GAGATGAAATAGAGCGCGGTAATGACAACGATGCCGATCAGCATCTGGACGGCCCGGGTTCCGCGGATGAGCAGGATAATGCGATATATGATTACGCTGACGATCAGTATGTCGACGATGTCCTGCCATCTAAGTGAACTTATGAAGTTGAGCATATGTCCCGCGTTGGTCCAAAAAGAAGATAACTGACCGCGAATCCTTGAAATATCGGCCTGATGCGGTTTCTGTAAGTGGTTCCAGGCGTTTCCCGTCCTCCGGTCCTGATGCGGGGGCAGGTGCATTCAAAACCGTACAGGCTAGATTTATTTCTTTAAATCTAGCATGTTAAATTAGAATTGAACAGAAAAATAAAGTAAAATCGCAAAAAGAGTGACTGGATTAAAAAGGGTTTCATGGTTACATTCATTTATTTGACGAATTTTTTGCGAGTGTGTCAGGGAAGTTGATACGGATGGGATGGTAACAGGTTTCAGGATGTGAGCAATGGCGCTTGACAGGTTTGGCGAGATACCTATTTCTTCCGACGCGGGAAAAAAGGACGATGGAAACGGCGTGTCTGAAAACGGCGCTGAACGTCCGGAGCTCGCCGGTGAATCGTCTTCCTCCGGCCTGGAGCCCGGCTCGCCTGACCCGGTTTCCATTCCTGTCGCGGATTCACCCTGTCCCGGTTTCGGGGGAGGGAAAACAGCGTCACCGTCTTCTTCTCCTTTCCTGTCTTCATTTTCTTCGTGGTCCCGCGTTTTCGGAATTATCGCTGCCACTGTTTTCCTGTATGGCCTGATCTCCTATTTCCTGGTCCCCTTTCTGATCACGAAGTCTCTGCTCCCGGTTTTGTCGCGGCAATTGTCCCGACCGGTCACGGTTGACCGGATAGTTTTTTCCCCGTATACCCTGCGCCTTTATTTTTCAGAAGTTTCCGTCGGCGTCCGGGCTGGTGTCCCGACAGGCGGCGTGCCATTGCTCAGTATGTCCGCCCTGGAATGCCAGGTTGGGTTCTCCCGTATTCTTGACGGAAAACTCCTTTGCGACCAGGCTGTTATGCGTGATGTCGCCGCCCGGGTCAGCTATTCTTCAGAAGAAAAACGCGATTTTGCTGACATTGGATCGCTGTTCTTTCCCGGGATACTCGCGCCGGGAGAACGGTTGTGGCCCGCATGGCTTGAGATAGGTGAATTGACCCTGACCGGCGGCACCCTGGTTATTGACGACGTGGACGGCAGTCGCCGCTACCAGGTTGATGAGATAGAGCTGTTTCTGCCCGGTATCAATAACGCCGATGCCGGAACCATGCGGTTGCCCAGGCTCAGTGCGGTTGTCAGTGGAAGCCCTGTCCAGGCCGAGGCAGTCAGGATCTTTGACCGGGAGGGCAGGGCGTCGACCGGACTCGACCTGCGTGTGACGGATGTGTCGATTGTTCCTTTTCTGGACAAACTTTTTCCGTCAACAGGTGAACTGCGCCTGGTTGACGGGGTCGGTGATTTTGATTTCCGGATAGTTCTGCCCGTCGAACAGGGAAGCGCCCATCCGGTAATTATTTCCGGAGAGGCCTCTGTCAGGTCAATCAGGATCGACGACGGCCAGGCGCGACCTGTGATGCGAGCGCCGGAGACGCGTTTTGTGTTTTCTGTGACGCCGAGCCAGGAAACGGTGCTTTTTCAGGATGTGAATATTGTCGATCCCGAAGTACACGTTTACATGGGGCATGCGTCAGCAGAGGAAGAAGCAGGGGCTCTTCAGTTTTTCGCCGGAATTGCCGCCGCCGCGGTGCATGGATCCGGAAAGCTTGCCATTGACGGGTTGCGGGCGGTCAATGCCACGGTTCATCTGTATCGTGCTGATACGGAAAAATCCGATATGACCTGGCATGATGCGGCTCTCCAGGTCAAACGGTATGCCACTGCGGCATATCTGGAGCGCGTCCGGGTTGCCGCTGCAGAGGGCGTACAAAAAACTGAGCCCGGCTACCTGGTTTTTGAGTTTTCCGACAGGAGCGGCCCTGAGACCATGAAGGCCATGCTTGAAGGTCAGATGCACCCCGGCCAGGGGATCAGCGGACGTTTTTCCGCCACAAGACTGGACCTGGCCAGGTATGGAGCTTTTTTTGCCTGGACCGGGTTTACGTTTGAGAAGGGGGCCGGCGACCTCCGTTTTACCTATGATTATGCTCCCGGTAAAGCCGCAGGGGGAGAGCAAGCATCCACATCCTTTCTGCTCGGAAACGGTTACCTGGACATCAGTGATTTCAAACTGCTGGAAAAAGGACGTGAAACCGGTCTTGTCAGCGGTAAGCGTCTGACCTGTGAGGGAATGCAGGTTGGCACCGCTACCAGGAATCTGTCCTGTCGGACGCTCACCATTGCCGGCGGAGATTTTTTCGCGGACTTCAATGAAAAAAGGGGGCAGGGCCGGAGGCTGGAAACGGATACGCTGCGGATCAGTGATTCCCGCCTGCGGACGAATTTTACCCGGAACATCTGTCCGCAACTCCCGGACATGCTTCTTGATGATCTCTCTGTGCAGGAGTTCGAAGGGAACGGAGGCGGTCGGGAGAGGCGCAGGGTGATGACGGCAACGGTCGGCAAAAAAGGCACGGTTCGCCTGACCGGTACCCCGGGAGGGAAGAAAAAAAATAGTGGTTCAGGTCAGATTCACGTCGCGCTCCAGGGCCTTGATGTAAAGATGTTGTCCCCTTGTCTGGCGTCTGTATTGAAGCCTGAAGTACGACAGGGAACAGTTCATGCGGACGGTTCCTACGATCCTGCCGCCCGTCGGTTTACAGGCACGGTTTCTGTCCATGATTTTGCCGCCGGCAGGAAGAATGGGACCTATGTCACCCTGGACGGCGCTGTGGGGTCTGGGGTGATGGTGGATATGAAAAACCATACCGTCCGGATGAGTGACGCCACGATAACGCGGCCTGTTCTCAGGCCCGGACTGGTTGACTCGGAAAACCCTCTTGATAACTTTATTCCTGCCGACCAGGATCGCCTTTCCGGTCTGTCGATTGATTCGGTCCGGATCACAGATGGTACCTTTTCTCTCCCCTGGCCGGTTATTTTGCCCGGTTACCAGCCTGTCCTGACAGACCTGTCCGGCACCATGACCCGGCCCGGTCGTGACGGCGCCAGGTTTGCTGTTAAGGGCAAAATCGATGGAACAGTTGACTTCAGCCTTACTGGAGCCGCGGACGCAGGGCGTGTTCTGAGCTATTTTCTCGAGGTTCCGGATATGCGCTTCAATGCCTTTGCCTCATTTCTGGAAAAAAAAGCTGGTATCAGGACGGAGGGGGTGCGGGGCACGTGGGAACAGGAAAGGGTCAACCGTGGCAGGACCGTTGAAACTGTCAACCGATTGACGTTGCACCGGGTGTACCCCCTGCCTTCATCCCGGTTTTTCCTGCCGCTTGCCCTCATGGTTGACAATAGGGCGAGCTTGTCCGTTGAGATGAGAGAGTCAACTTTTGCCACAGAATCGCCGGCCTTTCTGCTTGACCGGTTTGTCACGTATCTTGAATACCAGGCGGTGCGAGCTGATATCTCCCCATACCTTCTTTTGCAAAATGACCTGCCCGGGTTGCAACCTGCTCAGGAGGTGTTTTTTGAGGCCGGCTCCTCCGTGCCGGTGGGGAAAGCGTTCCTGGATGAGTATCGGAAGCTTTTAGAAGTTCGGCCGCGGCTTGGAATTGTCCTGCGTGCCTGGGTAGGCGATGAGGACCGGGAAAACATGCGGGTTCGGGCGCAGCGTGAGGCTGAACAGGCCCGTGAAAGAGAAAATCTGAAGCGAAAACAGCTACGCGAGCAACAACGGCAGAACCTGAAAAAAAAGATGGATGAGTTGCGGGCCGGGAAGACCGGTGTCGTTGTCGAGGAGCTGGAAGAGAGCGAACTTGACCTGGCACCCCTGCCGCCAGTTCAGGTTGAGGTCACCATGAGCATGCTTGAGCGTCTTGCAAAAGAGCGTCTTGACGCGGTCAGGGAATATCTGGAACAAACTGCTGGCATCCTGCCCGGGAGGATCAGGACGGAAAAGGACTTTGCCGCGGGAAAAGGCAGGGTGACGCTTGGGCTGGAGCCGTTGGCCGGGCAGGCCGGCACCGGGGAAGAAAAAGATGGAACTGCGAGAACTGATTGAAACAACCAGGACTGTCCGTCGTTTTGACGGGACCAGAGAGATCCCTTCCGCAGTCCTTGATGAATTGCTGGAACTGTTGCGTCTGGGGGGCTCTGCCCGTAACGGCCAGGTATTGAAGTTCATGGTGGTCACGGATGACAGGGAACGGGACCTGATTTTTCCTTATCTCGGCTGGGCGGGATATCTTCCCGACTGGCCCGGCCCCGGGACTGGTGAGCGTCCTGTGGCCTATCTCATTTGCCTGAAGGATGAGAATCTTGCTGTTGGTCCGGATACGGAAGCCCACTTCGACCTGGGTATTGCCACCCAGAATTTTTTGCTGGGTGCGGCAACAAGGGGAATATTCGGAT
>JAJRTB010000139.1 GCA_024278495.1 Deltaproteobacteria bacterium | reverse complement strand
GTCACGGCCATATTGCGAAGAAGACGGCCTGGCTGCTGTCGCATTTCTTCAAGGTCTTTCAAGATCTTACGCAGTAACGGGTCCATTATGCCTCCTGAAAATCCAAGCGCATCATTGCCGGCATGGGGTATTATTTACGCATCACTATAAGACAGCTCAAGGCCGTCTGGTTTTTCCCTGGCCGACACTCCCAGAGGAGCCATGATCTGGAAGATGGGCCTGCCAAAGTAAAACAGTTCCCGTTCCACCGGTAACTCGAACCGCTCAATAGCCAGGGAGCGGAAAAGCAGGTCCTTTTCTGCCAGTTCCCTGAGCTGCCCGAGGACCGCTTCACGGGTCTCCTCATTACGGAGGCGCACCTTGATGTCAATCAGGTCCGGCAGGGTAAACTGCTGATCATACACCTGGGCCAGGTGATACAGGGGATCTTTTTTGTCAACCAGATCATAGCGGCCGAGGATTTTCTTGCCGGTCACCTCCAGAACATCAGCAGGATCCCAGCATTTTAACAGGCGGCAGGTAAAAGGCCGGTCCTCATAGATAACACAGGTCCGCTTTACCGGGTGCAGAAATCGGCAACACCAGTCACCTTCTCTCCCTTTTATCTTGATCAGTTCAAAATCGGTTATTTCCGGCTTGCCTGTTTCCGGCTGGAGCACGATCTCTCCCTGGCGGATCGTGACCAGGTCCTCAACCGTCAAGACACCGGTCTCTACCAGATGCAGGTCTTCCACGTGCAGGGCAGGCCCGCCCCGTTCACAACAGGTTCCACACTGTTCACATTCCGTCCGTTCGCGTACTTCACTCATCTCATGAGATTCTTTCATGGTGTTTATTCAACGTTGCAAATTTTCAGGGAGCCCTGTACAAAAACCGGATTCACTTTTCGGAGCGCCATGATGAACGCTCACGCATCCAGATACAAGCCTGACGAGCTTCAGATTGTAAAACATATCAGGGAGAAGGTAAAGGGCGGTACCGCCAAACAACTTCCCGCGGCGGGAAAAAAGCACGCGGCTGCGCAGGATACCGGCAGTACTCTGAATCAGCAGGCGTTCACCTGCGCCCAGCCGGACATCACGGGTGAAGAGTTGCAGCGATGCGCTGTTCCTGCTGCTGCGTCCTGCCGTGTTGCCAACACCTAACAGCACGACGCAGCATTCTATGGTCACGGATTATGGATGACCTCATTGATCACCCGGCCCAGCTCTTCAACCTGATACGGCTTCGGAACCACACCGTCAAAACCGTATGAGCGGTAGTTGGCCATAATGGGATCCGTGTAATACCCGCTTGAGACGATAACCCGGGCGCCGGGATCCAGTTCTTTCAACCTGCGCACGGTCTCCTTGCCGCCCATGCCCCCCGGCACGGTCAAATCCAGAATAACAGCGTCATAGGGGCGCCCCCTGGACATGGCCTCCTCATACATATTGAGGGCAACCCCGCCTTCCACCGCGGTATCTACCTCGTAGCCAAGATATTGCAGCAGACTGCCCACGGCATCACGAACAATTTCTTCATCGTCCATGACAAGAATCCTGCCGGTGCCCTGGACAGGTGTCTCGTCTTGCCGCTCCGTGTCCCTGGTCCTGTCCGCCCCGTCCACGACAGCCGGAAGATAGATATAAAAAGTTGATCCCTGTCCGACCCGGGACTCGACCGTAACCTGGCCGCCATGATTCTTCACTATGGTGAAGACCGAACTCAACCCCAGGCCGCTGCCCTGAGGTTTTGTCGTGTAAAACGGGTCAAAAATCCGGTCGAGCCGGTCCTCCGGTATTCCGTGCCCCTCATCCCTGATGGCGATCCGCACATAGGGTCCGGGCGTCAAAAGCAGGTTCCCGGACTCGGCCACCTGCACATTCTCCGCCCATACCCTGCACAGGCCGCCCCGGTCCATGGCGTGAGACGCGTTGATGACCAGGTTGTTGATCACCTGGCTGATCTGCCCCTCGTCAATATTGACATACCAGAGGTCATCCGGCAGCCTGCATTCGCACCTGACCTTGGAGCCGTGTAAAACAAAAGACGCAGACTCTTCGATGATGGTGTTCAGCGGGGTGACCTGCTTGACCGGTGAGCCACCCTTGGCAAAGGTGAGAAGCTGGTGGGTCAGGGCCCGGGCCCGGTTCACCGCTTTTTTTGTTTCGTTCAGGCGTTTTCTGATCCCCTCATCTTGACCGGCCTCCACAAGCGCCAGGGAGATATTGCCTATAATCGCCGTCAACAGGTTGTTGAAATCATGGGCAATGCCCCCGGCCAGAACAGATGCTGTCTTGAGACGCTCGGACTTCTGCAGCTCAACCTCCACCCGCAGGCGCTGGGAAATATCCCGGAAGATCCCCTGGACAATCTTGCGTCCGCCGATATCCAGGATGGACGAAGTGATCTCAACCGGCACTTTCCGTCCGCTGATATGCTGGACATGAAGGGCCTTGTTCACGGGTATGGTCCGGTACCGGTTATCCACCAGCGTTCTGTATTCCTCTTTCTCGTCTTCAGGATGCAGGGCCAGAAAATGAAGCCCTATAATTTCACGGGCCGGCCTGCCTATCAGCTCAACACCCTTCCGGTTCACATCATGTATAATCCCGGTTTCCGCGTCCCCGATAAAAATAGCATCACCTGCCATTTCAATGAGCGACCTGTATTTCTCTTCGGAAACCAGCAGCGCCTGCTCTGCCCTTTTCCTCTGGGCAATGTCTTCCTGGAGCTTCGCGTTGGCGGTGGTCAACTCGGCGGTCCTCTTATCAACTAGTTGCTCAAGCTCGTCACGATGGCGCGACAGTTCACGCTCGGCCTGTTCCCGGGCACGCATATTCGTGTAGAGCTTGAACAGACTTATTCCCAGGGCTGACATCAGAAAAAACGAGACACCGTATATAATCAGGGCGGAACGGTGCAGGAGGCCGTTAAACAACAACCTCTGGGCGGTAATGTCATAGTATATTTCAAAGGCGCCCACGACCCTGTCCCGGCCAAAGATGGGAACATACGTTTCAATGACGTCCCTGCTGACAACCCGTCCCTCAAGGGTCCGGGTATCTTTGCGCACGATCTTGGAAAAATTCCTGCCGCGCATGACCACGCTTCTGAAGTAATCCTTGGTATTGACCCGGCCGATGTCCTCGGCATGCGTTGAATACAGAATTTCACCGGTTCCGGAAAAGACCTTTACCTTTTCAAGGGAAAAATTTTCCACGATCATTGATATTTCATCCTTCAGATCAATGGAGATGTCCTCCGGTCCCAGGGTGTGTTCAGGGATCCTGAAATAAAGGGAAAAATGCTTTGCCACCATGCGGGCCTGATGCTCGGCATCCTGGATCAGCAAATCGTCAACGGATGGATAGAAGTAGGTAAAGGCAAATATCGGCAGAAACACCACTGCCGCGAGTGAAAAAAGAAGGAGCAGAATAAGGGTTTTTGAACTGCGCATCTCAGGTCTGTCTTTTTTGCGGTTTCATACAAGGTTTACCCCGGAGCCGGTTTCTGCATAACTCATCGAACAGGGATTTTCATTTTACCCTGTGAGCACTTACGCACTCCAAGAGGACGAGAAGGTGAGCTGCAAACCGACAGTGAAAATCACTGGTGGATTCGAAAGAAAAATGGCGAACCAAACTGCTCAGTGCTGTAACTTGTTGATTTATCATAACCCGCAGCCAGTGTTCGCATTTTTTACCTATTCAACATTATTGACACGAATTGGAACCATTGTCAAAATAAATGGTTTTGGTTCCGACGGATCATTCCTGGAGCTGCAGATTTGTCGCCGTGTTCATCCGGTCTCCTGGATCCGTGACGGATCTTTCATCTGCGCCACGGGTGAACGCTCACGGACTCAGGTTTTTGCATGAACATCTTTTTTCATTGCTTTTCACCGGACCGGAATTAGTGTATATCACGGTGACTTGATCAGATGTAAGCGGTCACAGGCCACCTCGCTTTTGAACGATCAGATCCTGACCGTTCACAAACTGTCACCGCGCCATTTTGCACAACTTTATTTTATTTATATATGGAGACACCTTATGTCACAATCATGCGGAAAATCATGTTCACCGGAGGCAAAGGCCTCCTGCGGATCATCGGAGAAAAGTTCCTGCGCCTCGCCAAACGCGGCCAACGCCGCCATGGCCCAGCAGGAAATCGCCATTACCCGCTCCCTTGATAAAATCAGACACAAAATTCTGGTCATGAGCGGCAAGGGCGGGGTCGGCAAATCCACCGTGGCAGTCAACCTGGCTCTGGGTCTGGCCCGGAAGGGGTACCGGGTCGGCCTGATGGATGTCGATCTGCACGGTCCGGACGTCTGCCGGATGCTGAATCTCACCGGTTCACTCGAGCCTTCGGAAAAACCAGGCGGACTCGTGCCCCCGCTGGTCTATAACGACAAACTCAAGGTTGTGTCCCTCGAATATATGATGAAGGACCGGGACGAAGCCATTATCTGGCGCGGCCCGCTTAAAATCCAGGCCATCCGCCAGTTTGTCGCGGACATGGACTGGGGCGAGCTGGATTACCTCGTGGTCGACGCGCCTCCCGGCACCGGTGACGAGCCGCTTTCCGTGGCCCAGACCATTAAGGGTGTCCGGGCCCTGGTGGTAACCACCCCTCAGTCTATAGCCCTGGCCGACGTGCGCAAGTCAATCAACTTCTGCAAAACCCTGAAAATGGAAGTGGTCGGTATTGTTGAAAACATGTCGGGCTTCATCTGCCCCCACTGC
>JAJRTB010000138.1 GCA_024278495.1 Deltaproteobacteria bacterium | reverse complement strand
TCGACATTGTCTTGTACATGGCAACATTTCTCCATTCATCGTGTAGCTGGAAAAAAGTGAGGGAAAAACATAAAGACAACCAGGGGGCCGGTGCGGCCTCCTGGTTGTCTGCAGAGGTTTAAGCGTCCGGCTCTAAAACGGGCGCATGCTCCAGATGCCGCAGGGGCAGGTATCGGCGCAGAAACCACAGGCTATACACCTGGTGTCGTCTGAAATATATTCATAATCAACCCCGTCCTTACCGGGAGCGACCTCCCTCCGGGAAATAGCGTTCGTGGGACACATGGTCTCGCAGAGGTGGCAGTCGCGGCAGGAACCGCAGCTCAGGCAGCGTACCGCCTGATCCTCTTCAGTGAGTCCCTTTGACGGCACCGGGCTGTAATGCTCGGTTGTCAGTGATTCGTATTTTATGACCTTCAACTCAAGGGGCATCCACTGTTCACCCTTGAGGGTGGCGGTAATGTATTCCGCTGTTCGTTTGCCTGCTCCCAGGGCATTGGTCGCAAGACCAGGTTTCTCAACATCACCGACTGCGAGGATCTTGTCATCGCTTGTGCGGCCGGCCTCATCACTTTTGATCCAGGCCGCGCCGCCGACAGTGACAGTTTCAACGGAATCGGGCAGGAAGCTGAGTTTGGGTACATCACCAATGGATATAATGACCGTGTCGGCCGGGTACAGGGTGCCGTCGTCGCCCACCAGCCCCTCGTCGGTTACCTCCCGGGTCATGACCGGCCACTTGAAGGTCGCTCCAAGGGCTTCAGCGGCCTCTCTCTCTTTGCCGAAAGCGAGCGGCTTCTGGATATCCACCATGGTTACCTGGTCGGCCCCGAGCCTGTAACACTCGGCTGCTACGTCGCAGCCAACGTTGCCGGCCCCGATGATGACAACTTTTTTGCCGGTTTTCATCGGGGTGTTGCTTTTGGCCGCTTTCAGATAGTCCAGAGCGGGAATGACCTTTTCGTGGCCCGGGAAGGGAATAGTTCGAGGCTGGTGCGTACCAACCGCGATGACCACGTAGTCGAATTTCTTTTTCAGTTCCTCTACTTTGTCCTTGCTCATGGACACGCCGGTATTAATAAAGATGTTCGGCGTATCCTTGAAGCGTTTGATCTCCAGTTCCCAGGTGGCACGGGACAAACGTTCCCACGGGATTGTCTGGGCCAGTTTGCCGCCGATATCATCTCCCCGTTCGAAAATATGGGCCTCAATGCCACTTAAGGCCAGGTGCCAGGCAACAGCCATGCCGCCGGGACCGCCACCGATGATGGCGACCTTCCTGCCAATTGAGGGTGCGGCTTTAAGAGGTTCGGCGGTATTAACTGCCCGTCCGAGAACGGAAACATCTATACTGTAATCCACTTTTTTTCTGGAACAGTTTTCCATACATAAGTTAGGGCAGATGGTTCCGCAGACGGATGCCGGAAGCGGCGTGTAGCGCAGGAGCATCTCATACGCTTCATCAAGCCTGCCTTCCCTGATCAACCGCAGTCGGTCGACTGTGGGGATATGGATGGGGCAGTAAAAGGTACATGGGGCTGCCGAATCACGGTTGACCCAGAGGGGTTTTCTCCTCCGCAGGTCGCCGGTTTCGATAACGCCGATAACACTGCGGTCAAGTCCAGGGGCAAGATCGCGCAGCGGATCGCCGCCGCCGAATCCCTGGTCCCAGATGCGCTTGCGGAATTCCTCCATGGGCATGGGGCCGGAAAACATAAGGGCCCTTTCCTGCGGGGTGATAGCCATGAGCAGTTTCCACTCCCCGCGCACGCTTAAACTCTCAAGCAGCTCCTCCCGGTCGATTGCCTGCAGGTAACCCGGCATGTTGTCCATGAGCCATTGCCACTGCCCGTCATCCGGGTCCATCAGTTTCGCGTTGGTGCGGGAATAGGAGTCGTCGGTTTCGCCGCGGTAGAAAATCCAGCCGCCGACCTGGCCGACACAGGGCCGGTAGCCAAGAACATTCTCCGGCTTCTTGGCTTCAATGCCGCAGATAACACCTACACCGCCGCAGTTGAATTCTGCAAAGGTGTCCCCAGCAGAACCAAGCACCCACAGTTCAGGTCGGCTGTATTCCGGGTTCCACTTGGTCATGGTCAACCCTCGTGCGCCGATTGAACCACCTATCATTACCCTGCCTGCAGCCATGGCATTGCAGACACCGTTGGTCGCATCACCCTTGACGATGACATCGGCGCCGATGTTCAGATAGCCCACGTCATCAGAGGCGGGACCATCGCAGACAATAGTTGCCCCTGGATTGCCCATGCATCCGAGCCGCTGACCGACCGGACCCTTTACTTCGATGTGGATCGGATGCTCATCGCTGCCGAGGCGTATGCCGATATTGTGCTGGCCATGTGATTCAAGGACCAGTCCGTCTGACAGGGCTGCAGCTTCACGCACTTTTTCCTCAAAGATCTTTGAAGTCAGGCGGATACCGTTCCCATCCTTGCCGGAAACTGTCTTTATTTTTTTTGCTTCACTCATTGTGTACTGTCGTAAGTAGAGTTTCTGTTTATGTATGTTTTAGCACACCTGTTAGCAGGCTAAAGGAAAATATCCCCTGACAGCCTCCAGCCTAATCAGCCTTCAGACTTCAACCTTCAGACTTCAGCCTAATAATACTCAGCAGACGTATCTGATTTTCAGCCGTTCTGCAGCGGCGGCATCATCAAGGCCGAGGGCATCGGACATGCCGATGGGCAGGCTTTGAGAACGGCCAAGCGGAG
>JAJRTB010000137.1 GCA_024278495.1 Deltaproteobacteria bacterium | reverse complement strand
GAACTTGCCGCAGGCCAGGGTCAGAACCACGCAGTCGTCGGGCACCTGCTCGACGAATTTGGTGTAGTAGTCACGGCCCGGCTTGGCGCCGTCGCAGCCGCCGACCAGGAAGAAATGCCTGATCGCCTTGGATTTGACCGCCTCGATCACCTTGTCGGCGATGGAGAGCACCGTGTTGCGGCCGAAACCGACCATGACCGAACCGTTGTCCGCGTCATCGGTGAAGCCGTCCATGGCCAGGGCCTTTTCAATGACCGGGGTATAGTCCTTGTCCGTGATGTGGGCACAGCCGGGCCAGCCGACCAGGCCGTTGGTGAAGATCTGGTCCATGTAGGAATCCCCGGGCTTCTGGATGCAGTTGGTGGTAAAGAGAATGGCGCCCGGGAAGTTCGGGAATTCCTTGTGTTGATTCTGCCAGGCTGTTCCGAAGTGACCGTAGAAATGGTCGTACTTCTTCAGCTCGGGATAGGCATGGGCCGGCAGCATCTCACCGTGAGTGTAGATGTCGATTCCCTTGCCTTCGGTCTGCTCCAGGAGCAGTTGCAGGTCTTTTAAGTCATGGCCGGTGATCAGGATACACTTGCCCTTGCGGTGGCCAAGCGGCACGGTCGTAGGCTCGGGGTGACCGTAGGTGCCGGTGTTGCCGGCGTCCAGGATTTCCATGGTGCGCAGGTTGATCTCGCCGGCCTTCATGGCCACGGCCACGCAGTCGTCAACACTGAGACCGCGAGCCATCAGGGCAACCAGGGCCTCGTACATGAAGCCGGCAATGGCGTCGTCCTTCTGACCGAGAATCCAGGCGTGGTCCGCGTAGGCGGCAATACCCTTCAGACCATAGAGCAGGGTCTGCTTGAGGGAACGGATGTTTTCGTCCTCGTCCAGGCTCTGGATAAAGTTCAGGGCCGCACCCTGGGCGTCAAGGCCGGCAATGGAGTCGGCAGGAGTAAAGGTGGCGGCAGCTTCATCGAAGTCTGTTTTGCCGCCCGCTGCCGCGACCTTGTCCTTCATGGCGTCGCGCAGGGTAACCGCTTTGTTGATCAGCTCCTGGAAGCGGGCCTGGTCAAAGTCGACATTGGTCAGGGTCGAAAAGATCGCCTCAAAGGTGAAGAGATCTGTTGCCTCGTCAATAATGCCTTTTTTGCGTCCTTCGGCCGCGTACAGGGCAATGCCCTGGGTCGCGTGGATCAGCAGGTCCTGCAGGTTTGAGATCTCCTCGTTCTTGCCGCATACTCCGATCTTTACGCAGCTGCCTCCTTTGGCGGTCTGTTCACACTGGTTACAAAACATGGTCGTGCTCCTTTTGTAAAATTTATACTCTGGTTCGTTTTTAACTTTTTTGTTTATCTGAACTGTTACGCCCACTATACTCTCATTATATCAGTTATCTTTGACCTAGGTCAAAACAGGAATTTTTGTGAGGAAAAATGGTATTGATACCGAACCACCGGATTATCGGTGAAAGCATTCTGTTCTCCGGGCTCTCCGATAAGGAGCTTGAGAAGGTGGCTGCCGTTACCGTGCGTAAAACATTTGGCCGCGGCGAGTCAATTTTTTTTGAAGGCGATGAGGCCGACGGTTTTTACATGGTGGCGGACGGACGGGTCAAGATCTTCAAGCTGTCCATGGACGGCAAGGAACAGATTCTCCATATCTTCGGCCGGGGTGAACCGTTCGGAGAGGTACCTGTCTTTCACGGTCAGCCGTTTCCGGCCAATGCCATGGCTCTGGTCAAGTCCGAATTACTCTATTTTCCCGGGCAGAAGTTTATTGATCTGGTCATGGATAATCCGTCCCTGGCTCTGAATATGCTGGCCATGCTCTCCCTGCGCCTGCGCCGGTTCGCGACCCAGATAGAGAATTTGTCGTTGCGTGAGGTGCCCGGCCGGCTGGCGGCGTATCTGCTGTTTCTCGCTGAAGAGCAGGGATCCACGAGCCGGGTCAGGCTTGATATCCCCAAGGGGCAGTTGGCGAGCCTGCTTGGCACTATCCCCGAGACCCTGTCCAGGATCTTTGCCCGGATGACGGATGAGGGGTTGATCCGGGTGGACGGCCGGACCATCTACCTGGATGATTTTGAAGGCTTGCGTGACAGGGTGTAGCCTTGTTCCCGGCTGTTCTGCCGGGCGGTAAGTGATCAGGGGCACCGCATCTTCGCACGGTCGCGACTGCCCGCATAGTCGCCTATCGGAGTCTCCCTGCGGTCGCTTACCTGCGGTCAGTCGCGCCTGCACGAATCTGCGGCACCCCTGACCACTTACAAATTATGGGTAGGTAAAATCGCAGAGTTACAAACCCAGTGACGAGTTCTGCCGGGCGACCTTGACCGGCCCGCTGATCATGTACTGGCCGGCAGCCACCCGGATTTCCGGGACCTGTCGGGTCATTTCAAAGGCCAGGTATCCTTCCCGGAGATTATTCCAGAATCCCATCCACGGCGAGGCACTGTACTTGCGCATGTTTTCCTCGGTCATGGCAAAGGGAAAGATATGAACGGCGAACTGTTCCTGGCCGTTGGCCAGGGCCGCGTGGGCCAGGGTGTAAATTTCCTCCATCCGGTAGTTGTTCATGGCGAAACAGCCCTTGGACGAGCATTCGCCATGTACCATGATGTTGCTGCCGCTGCGGTTCAGTGATTTGTCGTATTTATTTGGATAGCCGATGTTGAACGAGAGGTGGTAGCTGCTGCGCGGGTTCATCTGCCGGGCCGTCACCGCGTAAAATCCTTCCGGACTCTGCCAGTCGCCTTCAAAGCGTTTCGGGCCGGGATAGCCGGAGAATTTGCAGAT
>JAJRTB010000136.1 GCA_024278495.1 Deltaproteobacteria bacterium | reverse complement strand
TTGGGCGCACGCGGCGCCCGGATGACAATTCTGGCCGGTTCAGGGCCGTGATCGGTCCGGGCGATGACCACGTTGCCGGGGGCAAGATCTCCGATTTTGGACTGGGCCGTGAATTCCTGACCCTGGTTCCGGAAACGGATGCGGTAGTAGTAGAGCTGTTCCTCTGCCGCCGGTTCGTTTCCCTGCCCGGTCTGTTCCGCCTCTCTGGTGTTGGTTTCAGTTTCTGTCATGTATGGGGTCCGCCGCCGGGATGCGCGTTGTCAGTTTTTTTGTCGGATTCGCACAAAACCGGAAATCCGACGTGTCAGCGTGTAACTCGTTGAAATGTTGTACCTGTCAGTCAGTCAGTCAGCCTGCGTGATTTTTTCCGATGTTAGCCGGCAGGTCCAGAAAGAGAACCTCGCAGACCATCTGCCGGTTGCAGTTTCGGGCCAGGGCATGCCGGGCAAGGTCAACAGCCTGTATAGTATCAGAAAGTTGCGCCAAGTTCCAGCGTTCTCTTGCCCGAACGATATGGCGGGCCATGTAAGAGGGGAGGCTTGCCTGGTCCGCGTCTCGCAGGATGGCGCTCATCACTTCCTTGAAAAAGATGCGCAGCAGGGCAAGCATTGTTTCAAGTCCTTCCCTGTCGGCCGCCGTGGTCGCGGCCAGAAACAGGGCGGCCTCTGTCTGTTCGGCCGCGCTGTCGTGGTCCGCCAGGAGTCCGTCCATAACCGTGTTGTAGCGCTGGAGCAGGTTCTCGCTGTTCAGGGCGCCTGCCCGGCCGGGACTGCCGCCGGAAAGGGCGGCCAGAGTGCCGGCTTCATCCTCGTCCAGGTCCGGGTCAAGGCGCATGAGGATGTGGGCGGTTGTTTCGAGCGGCAGGTGGTAAAAGGGGAGGAGCTGGCAGCGGGAGACAATGGTTTCGAGCAGTGGTTCGTAATCATCCGCGGTCAGGAGCAGGATATTGTCCGGCGGGGGCTCCTCAAGCATTTTCAGGAGGCTGTTGGCTGCTTCACGCCGCATGGTGTGGACGTCCTCGATCAGGACCACCCGGATTAACGACTCCAGCGGCGGGAAGGAGAGTTCCTTCTTCAGGGTGCGGATCTGGCTGATTTTGATGGTGGCGCCGTCGGGCCGGATCCGGAGAAAGTCGGGATGGTTGGCGGAGGCAAACTTGGCGCAGCCGGCGCAGTCACCGCAGGGTATGGAGGCGGGATGGTTCCTGCATAACAGGGTCGCGGCCGTATTCAGGGCGGCCGTTGTCTTGCCGACCCCGTCAGGACCGTGCAGCAGGTAGGCGTGGGCCAGACGGCTGGAGGCCAGGGCACGGCCAAGCAGCCTGGTCGCTTTGGGCTGGCCAAGGATTTCGGTATGGATCATGGCGTGCTAAAACAGGGTCTGTTGACCCGGCAACGGTTCCGGTCCTTTTTGTTCTTCCTCCGGGGCCGGTGTTTCCCGTTTCTCGCTGTTTTGTTGCGGGGCGCGCGTGCCTTCAGGGCGTCCCCGCAGCAGCAGAAAACGTTCCAGGGGACGCTGGTAGTCGCTCCACTGGTACGTCCCGGGCTCGATCTGTTCGCTGAGGCGGTCGATGTAGTTGACCTTGGCGTCCATGTCATCCAGGTGATGCAGGAGCAGGGCCTCAAGGGTCATGGGCAGGCACGGCGCTCCGAATTCGTGGCGGCCGTGGTGACTGAGGATGAGATGGACAAGGCGGTCCAGAAGCCGGGCAGGGAAACCGGGTATGTCCGCGGCGTGGTTTCGGACCAGGTCGCAGCCCAGGACAAGGTGGCCGATCAGTCGTCCTGAATCGGTGTAGTCAAAGGGCACCGAGGCAAAGCTGAACTCCTCCATCTTGCCGATGTCGTGCAGCAGGGCTCCGGCCAGAAGCAGGTCATGGTCCAGTTCGGGATAATGGTCGCACAGCCGGGCGGCCAGGCCGGCGACGCTCAGGGTGTGTTCAAGCAGACCGCCAAGGTAGGCGTGGTGCATCTTTTTGGCGGCCGGAGCCGTGGAGAACCGCTTGAGTGTTTCGCCGCGGAAAATTTTTTCCAGCAGGGTTTTAAGGTTGTCGTCTGAGAGCGTACCAATCAGGTCCGCCAGTTCCGTCTGCATCTCATGGGTTGACCGGCGTGAGGCGGGCATGAACGCCTCCAGGGGGATCGAGTCCGGAGCGGCCCGGTCCAGGGAGGAGATGTTCAACTGCAACTGGTCGCGATAGCTCGTGACCTGCCCCTGTATAACCACAACGGCGCCGACCTCGGCCAGGGTGTCAAAGCGGGCGGCATTGTCCCAGGCCCGGGCTTCGATTTCGCCGGTCTTGTCCATCAGGGCCAGGGCCAGGTAGGGTTTGCCGTTCTTGGTTTCGGCCAGGTTTTTGCGGCTGACCAGAAAGAGGTCGCTGACCCGCTGTCCTTCCGTAAGCGAATCGATAAAGACGTTTTTGCCCATGGTGTTTTTTCCTGGAAGTTTACACGTTAAAGCGAAAAAGGATGCAGTCCCCGTCCTTGACCACGTACTCCCTGCCCTCGGAGCGCATCAGTCCCTTTTCCCTTGCCCTGGCTTCACTGCCGCAGGCGATGTAATCGTCATAGGCAATCACCTCGGCCCGGATAAAACCGCGCTCGAAATCGGAATGGATTTTGCCTGCCGCCCCGGGGGCCAGGGTGCCGCGTTTGATGGTCCATGCCCGGGTTTCCTTCTCGCCCACCGTGAAAAAGGTGATCAGCTCCAGCAGACCATATCCCGCCCGGATCAGCCGGTTGAGGCCGGGTTCCTCAAGGCCCATCTCGGCAAGGAATTCCTGCTGCTCTTCGGGTTCGAGCAGGCTCAGTTCCTGCTCGATATTGCCGGCGATCATGACTACCGAGGCGTCCTCCTCTTCCGCCGCCCGGGTCAGTTCGTCCACGTACCGGTTGCCGCCGACCAGTTCCTCCTCATGGACGTTGGCGACATAGAGGACCGGTTTGGCGGTGAGCAGAAAGACATCACGCAGCATCTCCTCCTGGTCCGGGGTTTCGGGGGTGATGCTCCGGGCCGGTCTGCCGCTGTCCAGCACGTCACGGACCTGTTCGAGGAAGCCGGCCCGGGCGAGCATCTTCTTGTCGCCGGATTTGGCCAGGTTGCGTGTCTTGGTCAGTCGTTTCTCAACAGTATCTAGATCGGCGATGATCAGCTCGGTGTTGATCACCTCCCGGTCGCGCAGGGGATCGACCGAGCCGTCCACGTGGACGATGTTGTCGTCCTCGAAGCAGCGAACCACATGCACTATGGCATCGACCTGGCGGATATGACCGAGAAACTGGTTGCCCAGACCTTCACCCTGGCTGGCGCCCCTGACAAGTCCTGCTATGTCCACGAACTCCATCTGGGTGGCGACCTTGTTTCTGGTCCGGACCAGCTCCGCCAGTTTATCGAGCCGTCCGTCCGGTACCGGCACGATACCCACGTTTGGCTCAATGGTGCAGAATGGATAGTTTTCCGCGTCTATGGCCGCCGCGGTCAGGGCGTTGAATATGGTTGACTTGCCAACGTTGGGCAGGCCGACAATGCCGCATCGAAATCCCATGGTTCCCTCTGGTTTATATGAACGTGCCTGCGAAGCACCGTTCCTGCAATGTCCTGAATGAATGTCGCAGTGACATTATCTCACGGTTCGTTGTGGCCGGCGGGCCCGGGCCGGCCATGCCGGTTGGTTGCAATAAGCAGATTTTCAGCTCAGCGGTTCAGGGTCGGACTGGCGGATGAGCCGTGCGGATCGTGGCACTTGAGACAGTCTGTCTTCCTGGTCGAATGCTTGGTGCCGGTTCCGCTGGCATGGCACATCCGGCACATCCGGTCCACCGGGAGCAGGGGTTTGAACTTGCCCGGCCTGCTCTTGTCGCAGGCCGGACCGGCCGGAACATGGCAGGCCACGCAGCCCCTGGCCCCTATCTGCTCTGCGGCAACGGGTCCGTGTACATACCGTTTGGCTATCAGGTCCTGGTGGCAGCCGCCGTTCAGGCAGGTTGCCGCCCGTGCCTGGCCCGCATGCAGGGTAATGGCCAGGAACACGCCTGCTGCTATACATTTGATGGACATGCTTGTTTGGCCCCCGGGCTCATATCATCGTTGGCAATGGGGCCCGGCGGATGACTGTTGCTCCGGGGCCCGGTCGTGGCGTCGATGGCGGACGGCTTGTCGCTGTCCGCGTTGAACGCGGTGTTTCTCCCTTAAATCCCATTTCACTCTGCGATTTTACCTGCCCATAATATGTACGTGGTCAGGGGTGCCGCAGATTCGTGCAGTCGTGACCGTGCGAAGATGCAGTGCCCCTGACCACGTACACTAGAATAGCATTTTGACAAGAATAAAACCACCAATCAATAGCACTAAAAAGACGATTGTCAGGATATTGAAATACCGGTTGATAAAGTGCCGGACCCTGGGGCCGAACAGGTAGATGAGCCACGCTACCAGGACAAAACGGGCAGTTCGTGACAGGGCCGACATGAGCACAAAGACCCAGAAGTTGATCTTGAAGGCGCCGGCAGTAATGGTAAACAGTTTGTAGGGCAGGGGGGTGAATCCGGCAATGCCCACGGCCCATGCGTCATACTGTCGGTACCAGTTCTGGACCACGGCGTACTTGTCGTGCAGACCGTACCAGTCGAGGATTTTCATGCCCAGGGTGTCCATGAAGGCAAAACCAAGGCCATAGCCCAGCATGCCGCCCAGAACCGAGCCCAGGGCGCAGATTCCGGCATAGTGAAATGATTTTTTCGGCTGGCCGACGCAGAGGGCAATAAGAAAGACATCCGGCGGGATGGGAAAGAACGAGGATTCCGCCACTGCGATCAGGAACAGGGCCCAGATTCCGGCCGGGGTCTGGATCCACTCCATGCAGCGGTTGTAGATTCGCTGCAGCAGGGAGCAACGCTCCTCAGCGATTTCAGGCGGACCAGCCATGGGCGCCGATCAGGTTGACAAAGCGAACCTGCTCAATGGTGGTGACGCGGGTTTCGCCGCTGTTTTTTTCCAGGAGCTGCAGTTCCTGGACATGCTGGTCGCCGACCGGGATCACCAGCCGGCCCGGATCGGCCAGCTGATCAATCAACGGCTGCGGGATCTTCGGCCCGCCCGCCGTGACCAGGATGGAGTCAAAGGGCGCTTCATCCGGCCAGCCGTCCGTGCCGTCGTCGAGGCGGGAAGTGATGTTGTGGTAGTGGAGGCGGTCAAAGATTTTGCGGGCCCGGACCAGCAGGGAGTCGATCCGCTCAACGGTGTAGACCCGTTCGCAGATCCTGGAGAGGACCGCGGCCTGGTAGCCGGAACCGGTGCCGATTTCCAGGACCCGCTCGTCCCCCTTGAGACCGAGGGCCTGGGTCATAAGGGCAACGATATAGGGCTGGGAGATGGTCTGGCCGGCGCCGATAGGCAGCGGATTGTCGCCGTAGGCACAGGAGGCCATGGCGTCGTCAACAAACAGGTGGCGGGGGACGGTACGCATGGCCCGCAGAGTGTTCTCGTCATGGATGCCCCGGGGGATGAGCTGTTCGTCAACCATCCGCTCCCGGTTTATGTCCCAGGGGGAGGGGGTGGTCACTTCACTTCATCCCAGGTGAAATCATCGACCCAGTCCCTGTCCTTGTTCCTGAAGGTACGGAACTCGGAATCCGTGACCAGGTCTCCGGTCAGGGTGATGACGAGTATTTCGTACCCCTCGGTTCCCGTGACCATGCCGATGACAGGTGTCCGGCCCAGGATGTTTT
>JAJRTB010000135.1 GCA_024278495.1 Deltaproteobacteria bacterium | reverse complement strand
GTTGCCAACCTCGGCAGCGCAGGCAACATCGTGACCGCCAACCACAGGATCGTGCTTTGCGTATCCTGTCACCGGGCTCACGGTTCGCCCTATGACGACATGTTGCGCTGGGACTACTCGACCATGCAGGTCGGAACATCCGTGACCAACGGTTGCATGACCTGTCATACGGCCAAGTAAGATACCTGGTACTTACAGCACAGGCTGAAAAAAGCGTCTCTCCTGCGAGAGGCGCTTTTTTTTTGGGGTAGTGGAACGTGATTTGTCAAATTAGTGATTGACGCAAGCTCCAAAAATGTGATTTATTATAAGGTGATATGTCTGCAAATCAATAGCATTCCTCGCTGTGCCACCGTGTGGTGTTTTTCCTGGGTCGCGGCGCAGGGGTGATAGTGCAGTCAGGCGCCGGTTGCGGGAACGGACCTGGACGGGAACACTGTGACCCGTTGTGACCGACCGGCATCGGCGGAAAATTTGTATATGAACGTCCCGTCCCACCCACAGCAGGGCGGGATAATGCATGGTTCGTGGTGCGGGCCGCGGGGCCTGCCTGGGTGTTAGGCTGAATAATCGCACAAGGAGAAAAAGGGGGGAAGAATGGGTTCTGCAAGACTGGGAACAACTGCACGGTACAAGGGGATCGGCGTATGTCTGGCCATGCTCCTGACAGCGTTTTTTGTGTTTTGTCAGGCCACCGGCCATGCCGCGCCAAAGTCGAAGGCCAAGGCTGGTTTGAAACTCGTTGCACCGCCGGACAAGGCCTTTGTGACCACCAGTCAGATCAATCTGGCCGGTGTTGTTCAGGGCATGGATGTCAAGTCGGTGACCATCAAAGGTGTTCAGGTTGTCTCCAAGGGCGGGGTCAAGTTTGAGGGCGGCGGTTTCGGCGCCCTGGTCAAACTCAGGAAGGGCGCAAATACCATCACAGTGACCGCGGGCAAGCTGTCCCGGACCGTGACTGTTTTTTACGGTGACGCCAAAAAACGGCCCAAGGGCTACATCCGGTATTATGTCCATGCCGGCCAGAAGGAGATGAACTGCAGGGAGTGCCACCGGTACCGCCGGGGCAAGTATGATTTCAAGCGCAACGTGCCGGCCCGGGCAGACTGTACCACGGCCAGGTGTCACGGCTCGAAAATGGCCACGGAAAAGTTTGTCCACGGTCCGGTCGGCGCCGGTGTCTGTATCTCCTGTCACAGCCCGCACGGCAGTTTCAGGAAAAATCAGCTGGCCCGGGATGACCAGGAGCTGTGCATGGTCTGTCATGAAGCCAAAAGGACCGAGTTTTCGAAGAAAGTTGTTCATCCACCCGTTGAAGAGGGCTGCACGGATTGCCACAACCCGCACCAGTCACCGGTCAAGTTTCAGTTGAACGCCGGAAAGGGCGAGTCTGTCAGCGCCCTTTGTTTCAACTGTCACGACGAGACCATCTTTACCAAAAAGGTGCAGCATGGCCCGGTCGGCGCGGGAGACTGTGTCGCCTGTCATAACGCCCATGCCTCGGATGTTGAAAAACTGCTTATCGCGCCCAAGGCTGACGGCGCCCTGTGTTTCCAGTGTCATGCCGACCGCAGGGATTCCTTCTCCCTCAAGCAGGTGCACGCGCCGGTCATGGAGGATTGCGGCCTCTGTCATGATCCGCACAGCTCCGACTACAAGATGCAGCTGGTCAAGCCGCAGAATGTTTTGTGCAAGGACTGTCACGTCAAGAAGAGCCCCAGGCTCTTCAAGCAGATTGCCTCAGCCAAGTTCAAACACCAGCCTGTTGACGAGGGACGCTGCGCTGCCTGCCACCGTCCGCACTCTTCCAACTACAAGCCCTTGCTGGCCAACTCCATGGAGAAACTCTGCTTTACCTGTCATGTTGAGCTGGGCGAGGAAGTCGCGGACTCCAGGTACCGGCACGGACCGGTCAAGACCGGTGACTGCACAGCCTGTCACTCCAATATTCACGGCTCGCCCTATGTGAAGCTCCTGGGCCGCGAGTTCCCCATGAACTTCTACGATTCCTATGCGCCTAACAAGTATGATCTCTGTTTCGGCTGTCATAACAAGAATATCGCCAAGAAGAAGACAACAACCGAGTTGACCAACTTCAGGGACGGCAATCGGAACCTCCACTTCCTGCATGTCAACAGGAAAAAGGGGCGGACCTGCACCGCCTGTCACGGCGCCCATGCCAGCAGCCAGGCCAAGCATGTCCGGGAAGAGGTGCCGTTCGGCGGCTGGTCCTATCCCATCCAGTACACCAGGACCAAGAACGGCGGCACCTGCGTGGTCGGTTGTCACGCGCCCAAGACCTATGACCGGGTCAAGCCGAAATCGTGATCCATCCGCGGTCCTGAGCATAACCCGGTTCCGCCTTGTGCCGGCGGGGCCGGGTTGACCGGAAAGTTGCCCCTTCGCAAGGGCTCCGGGCACGGGCCAAAGCGGCTGCGCCTGAGTAGCCGGTCCGGACTGTCATGGGAAGAAAGTGAACATCAGGAAAAAACGATATCTTGTGCCGTTGGCATTGCTGGTCAGCGCGCCTGCCTGGCCTCCGGCGTATGTCTGCGCGAAATCCATCACCCTGTACGGCAACTGGCGGGCCGGCTTTAACGGTTCGGACCGGGACGACAGTGTCAACGGGTTCA
This sequence comes from Deltaproteobacteria bacterium, assembly GCA_024278495.1. Lineage (GTDB taxonomy): Bacteria > Desulfobacterota > Desulfobulbia > Desulfobulbales > Desulfobulbaceae > UBA10518. Next base: position 16,903 of record JAJRTB010000135.1, on the reverse strand, counting down.
CGGATTTCCGTCATCGCTATGATGTCCGCTGGACACCGCTGGTTACCGGCAGGATAAACCTGAACGCGGATGTGGGCTATACCAACAACTGGGTCAGGGACAAGGGGACCAGGCAGATTCTCAACCCGTCAATGAATATCGGGGTCAACAATGATATATTTGCCTTCGGATTTGACTCCTATATGGTGTTGAACTCCCTTGACAACGGGCCGGACCGGACGACAACAGCCTGGAATGTCGATCTGTCAAGCAGCTGGGACAGGTACCTGTGGCCGCGGCTCAGTATGAGCGCCGGCCAGCGGCAGGAGGATATCGACTATTCAGGCTCCAGCCGGCCCGACGGGGACAGCCTCTACAGCTTCGCCACCACCTCGGCATTCTGGGAATGGAACAGGCTGGACATGATGTACAGCTACCTTCTGGCGCAGACTGATGATTCAGCGTCCGGGAGCGTGTATGACCAGGCCTCCCACACGGCCCAGCTCAACTATCAGGACAGCTTCTGGGACAACCGGATGAATTTTGGTTTCTCCCAGCATTATTACCAGATTACCTCGGAGTATACCTTTGATCAGGGCGCAACTCCCAGAGTATCGGTTCCCCTGACCAACGGCCGGGCAGGGAATGACTTCACCCCCCTGACAGGGGCCCTGCCTGCCAACGCCGCCCTGGTGGACGGGAATCGCGATGCCGCCGCTTTTACCATTCAGGTGCAGCAGCCCGCCAACCTGGCCGCCCAGACCAATTTCAATCCGATCGACAGGCTGTATGTCTACACCACCAAGGACAACAACCTGCTCCTGGCCGATACCGCCGCCGTTACCTGGGATCTCTACACCAGTAATGACGGCATCACCTGGCAGAGGATCAGGGAGAATGTTCCCTCATCATTCAACAGTGATGAGTTCCGTTTTGAAGTCATCACCGGATCCGTTCAGGCCTTTTTTGTCAAGCTGGTTGCCACCGGATGGATTCCCGGCCTTGATATTGGCGTAACTGAACTGGAGGCGTATACCACGCCCCGTGGCGGCGCCGGTGGCTCCACCAGCAAGACCACCCAGCACAAGACCAATCTTTTTCTCGGAGTCGCTCCCACCAGATCGACCAATTTCACGTACTCCTTTTCCTGGGATCAGGCGGATTATACAGGTGTCAACGAAGCGGAAACCGAACAGATTGTCCATACGGCCCGGTTCAACTGGTTTGTCAGCCGCTATTTCAACCCGTCCATCGGCTTCAGCGACGTGATCCAGAACTATACCCTGACGGATGATACCGAGAACAGGACGTATAATCTCTCCCTGCGCTCCACGCCCATTCCGACGGTTGACTCCACCCTGACCTTCCTGTATGGCGAGTATTATAAAAACAGTGAACGCAACACGACCAACTACAATATAAACTTCAACACCCTTGCAACCCTGTACCCGGATCTGACCACCGAGTTTAACGTCGGGTATGCCAGGTACAGGAGCGATCTTGATTATGACGAGAGTGATTCCCTCTACTTTCGCTGGGTCCTTCGCTCCCGTCTTCGTGAGACGTTGAGCGCGGATCTGACCACGGAATACTCCACCTATGATGCCCAGTACGAGATAATTCCTCCCTCGCACCTGGACCACGGCGGCGTAACGCTTGACTCAAGCGGCGGTTCAACCGGCCAGACCAGTCTCAACGTGTCGTGGCGTCCCTCCAGCCTGTTGTCCTGCAGCCTGAACGGCGTGTCAACCTACGGGGATGCCCAGGACACGGCGCAGACCATGGTTTTTACCGCGGACTACCTGGCCCTGCGGACCGCGAAGACCAACCTCATGTTCAACTACAGGTTCAACTACTCCACCCGGGATTCCGATACCATCAATAATTTCGGTTTTGTCTGGGGGTGGGACTTCAGTAATTTTTTCATACTCAGAACGACCGGAAACTATGTCGTCAGCAGCGGCGTCAATTCATGGAATCTAACTACCCAGTTAACAGCAAAATTTTAGGATGTGGCGGAAGATTATGAAACGAATATTTGCAGTGTTGCTTGCCTTGATGCTGGTGAGCGGGTGCGGCGGAAAAGCCCCGGAGTCGGCCATGTATACCCGTGAGGGCCTGGATCTGAACTATATTGACCGGATCGCGGTCCTGCCTTTTGAGAACCTGACCGATAATCAGTATGCGGCCCGGCGGGTCCGTGACATCGCCCTGACTGAAATCATGGCGTCCGGGAAATTTGAGGTCGTGGACAAGGGGATCGTCGACAGCGTGCTCCAGGAAATGACCCTGAGCAAGGCGGAATCCCTGGACGCGCCGCTTTTGAAGATCCTCGGCAAGCGGCTGCGGGTCAAGGCGTTGCTGACCGGGACCATCAACAATATCCAGGGCGGCAGCGGCCGGGGCGCCATGCGGTATCCGGAGATTTCCCTGACCCTGCATCTGATCGACACTGAAACGGCTCAGGTTCTGTGGCGTTCCACGGCCTATCGGAACGGGTACTCACTCCTGAACAGGCTCTTTGATCTGGATCCCAGGGATGAATTCGAGGTGACCCTGGAGCTGCTCCAGGAGATGGTTGCCTCCATACCGAAATAGTGGCCGTGTCCGGCGCCGGGCGCACCGCTGTTTTTCCGTCGTGCCCGCGGATCCGACCGGGTCGATACAATGGCAAAAAATGAACACTGACGCGCGAACTGTAAAGTGAAGGTAACCGGTCTCCGTCTATTTCTGCTGTCTGTTCTGGCGCTTTCCCCCTTGCGGGTGTCGGCCGCGACGGTGGCCGTGTTCCCCCTCCTTGATCTGTCCCGGGACGCGAACGGCGTTAACTTTACCCTGACCGAGGCTCTCCGTCAGAAGGCGGCTGAATACGGTTTCGAAGTCCTGCCGGATAATGACGTGATGGCGTTCATGGTACGCCACAGGATCCGGAAACTCGGGGTGTTGAATTCGTATGAGATCATGAACCTGCGCAGGGAGCTGCACGCTGATTACGCGCTTCTGGGCACGGTGTGTCAGCTTGACCGGAAGCCCAGGGCCAAGGTGTCCCTGAGCCTGCAGCTGATCAGGACCCGGGACGAGGAAATCGTCTGGACCGCCATGAAGGATCTGCACGAGAAGGACCTGATCTCCCTGCTGGGGATTACCGAGCCCGATTCCCTGAATGACCTGTACAGGGAATACTTTGAGACCCTGCTCGACGCCATCCCCACTGATGATGCCAGCGACGGCGGCGCCGCGGCAAAGATAGGCCTGCTTTCGGTGCAGCTGCATCCGAACTATGTAAAGCCCGGCCAGCGTGTTGGATTCACGGCCCGGACCTATTCCACGGCCCCTGAATCCGCTCCGCCGACCGTCTATCTTCGTGTCGGCGACAGGAAGATTCCCCTTGAGCAGGACGGGGATCTGTACTTTCTCAGGGCATCCTGGCAGGCCCAGGAAGTATCCGGAGACTACAATGTCCGGCTGGTCGCTGAGTTTGCGTCCGGCCGTGAACAGGTGCTGGACGTGGGCAGGTATACCGTTGACACGGTTCCCCCCGGGGTCAGGGTCCGCCTGGGTGGAAAGGTTGTGAATGGTGTTCTCACCTTTAACCGTGATCTGGTCATCATGCCCCGGATGACCGTGCCCGAGCTGCTCAGCAGGTGGCTCATTACTGTTTTTGACGCAAAAGACACGACCATGCTGACCTTCGGCGGCGCCGGCAAGCTGCCCGGACGGGTCTACTGGGACGGCACCCTCAGTGAAGTCGAGACGGCCCCTGACGGCCTGTATCGGATCAGGGTGGAGGTCTGGGACCGGGCGGGCAATTCGAGCATGGATGAACAGGAGGCCATGTTGCGCCGGACGCGTCCGATATTTGATGTCGCGGTGACCAGAAACGAGAAGGGGCTGACCCTGGCCCTGGCCAACGCCATTGAATATCCTGTTTCGTTCTGGTGGGTCAAGGTGTATGAGCAAAACGGCGGCCTGGTCTTCACGCGGGTTGGAGAGGAGCTCCCGGCGACGCTTGAGATAGAGTATGATTTCGCTGAAGATAACGGGAAGCTCGAGATGTTTGTCGCCGCCCAGGACGTCTATGGAAACAGAAGGGTGCGGAAATTCAGCAACCTGCTGAACCTGAGCGAAGGGGAAGATGAAGTGCGGTATGTTCAGGAAAAAGACTGGCTGGAGAACTTCTAGGTGATCAGGAACGGTCTCGTCATAAGTGTGTTGTGCATGCTGCTGGCAGGCTGCGCCGGGTCAGTGCCCCGCCTGGAGGTTGTGCGCGTCCTGCCCGACGAGTACGCAACCTGCCGGGTCGCGGTGTTGCCCTTTGGCTACCAGGGCAGGTTTCCGCGCGGCGAAAATATTTTCTACAAGGCGTTTACCGCCGAAATTGCAAAGGCCACGAATTTTGACATTGTCCCGGAAGGGGATGTTTTAGAGGTGTACCGGCAGCTCAGGATGTACCGTAAAACCCGGCCGGGCGTGGAACGGCTCCGGGTGATCGGCCGCAGGCTGAAGGCGGATCTGATCATTACCGGTGAAATTTTACGCCTTGAAGAAAAAGACAGCGGCCGTTATGTTCAGACGGCCCTGACCATCATCGCGCGGATACATGATGGTGACAGCGGTCATCTGCTCTGGACCACATATCATAAACGCCGGGGCAAAGAGTATCAGAATGTGCTGCACTACGGCCGGGTGAACAGTATATCGGGCCTGGCCAGAAGAATGTCTGATGAAATTATAACACTTTGGATCGATGAAGGGCTGAAACAATGCGCTCAATAATAATTCTCTGTATTTTCTGCTTCGCGATGACCGTTGTTTCATCTGTCAGCCCGAGTCGCGCCCATGCCGGTTTTTTTACCGGTTCCGATGCAACCCTGGTGACCATTGACGGGGACGCATACACGACGGAAGATTATAAAAGCTGGTGGGGCAACTGGCGCGACCGGAAGATGGCGGTGCCGGACACTCCGGACTCCTACATAGACTGGCTGCTCTTTGCCCGGGAAGGGAAACAGACCATGCTCTATGATGACCCCCAGATCCAGCGTGACGTGATGGTGTACCTGAAGGTACTCTCCCTCGTGCAGTTGAAAAATGAGGAGATAGACAGCCGGATAGTTTTCAGTGACGAAAACCTGCGGGAGTATTACGATAAGACATTTGTCCCGGAATGGACCCTCAATGTCGCCATTTACCGTGATGAAGAGAGCGCGCGCCAGGCGTCGGATGAGCTGAAGGCCGGACGGGTGACCATTGGAGACATTGAAGAGCTTGCCGGGCGGAAGTCCCGACAGGCCCAGGCGCAGAGTACCCACGGCAGGGAGGTCCTGGATGTGGACACCCTGAAGGGGCTTACCGCTTCCGGGGAAACCCTGCTCGGCGTCCAGGTCAGGTTGAAGAAGCGTCCCTATAATATCGACAAGGCATGGCGGGCCGGGCTGGAAGCTCTTGAACCCGGTGGGTTTTCCGGACCGGTTCCCTGGCAGGACAGCTTTGTCGTGCTCAACCTGGTGGATGTCTTTGAGGGGTCAGGGAGTGACTTCGAGAAGAAAAAAAGTTCGGTCAGGCAGAGATATCGCAAGTACAGAGAGGCGGTCCTGACACTTGATCTGATCAGGCGTCTCAAGAAAAAGTACAAGGTTGTCGTCAACGAGGACCGCCTGCGTGAGATTGATTTTGAGGCTTCGGAATCAGGGGCCGGGGATGACCCTGTGATCACGGTCGGCGAGTTGACCGTTTCCGGGAAACAACTTGCGGCCAAGGTTCGCAAGGACATAGCCCTGAACAGGCAGTACGGATTCAAGAGCGAGGGGATCGGGCGCCTGGTGCAGCGGATTGTTGATTCCATTGTCAGCCAGACCCTGATCAGCCTTGAATCGCTGGACCGGCATTATGAGCGGGAATCACCGGTCAGGGAACTGTTTGAGTTCAAGAAGGACAACAAACTGGTCATGAAACTTGAAAAACAGATCCGGGACCAGGTGAAGGGTATCGAAGAGAGTGAGCTGAAAGAGTATTATGAAAAAAACAGGGCTGACTATACCCGTCCCGCGGTCTATCATATGGCGGTCATTACGGATGATGATGAGGAGCAGCTCAAGAAAATCTGGCTGGAAGTCGTGGTCAACGGCAGGGACGTCATGGCCGTCACCGAGGAGCGGCTCGGTTTTGTCCCTGCAAAGCAGAAGTATCCTGAAAACCACCTTGACCCGGAGATCAGGGAAATCGCCTCTCAACTGGCCAAGGGGGATCTGAGCCGGATTTTTTCCGCAAACGGTACCTTTAACATGATTTATATGTTAAATTATACTCCAGCCCGGACCAAATCCTTTGACGCGGTCAGGGAGTCGATCAGGCATAAGATTCTGGAGGAGAAATTTAGCCGGGCCCGGCAGAAGTACCTGGATACCCTGAAAGCGGGAACGGAAATAGTTGTGAATGAGACAGTCTGGCAAAACCTGAGAAAGGAACTGGTCCGTGAAAATGAACAGCAGTAACCGTTCGATATACATAATTTCAGGTATTCTGCTGGTCGCTCTCTTTTTGACGGCCGGTGTTTCATGCGTGCAGCAGAAGAAGACCCGCAAAAAGGTGACGGTCAGGAAATGCCTTCAGTGTCATCCGGAGTATACGCAGAAGTACACCTCCGGCAATGTGCATGATCCGGTGCGCAGGGAAGAATGTTTTTCCTGTCACAGGCCGCACGGAGTTTACGGCAAGATCGTCTTCAGGCTTCAGCAGCCCGATATCTGCTATACGTGCCACGCCGACGTGAAGCCCGCTGAAGAGGCCCGTTCAACCCACGAGCCCCTCTCCCTTATCAATCCCTGTTCCGCCTGCCATAATCCCCATAACAGCCAATATGCCGGGCTTCTGCCCGCGGACGGTGATGAGAGCTGTTTTACCTGCCATGAGCGTGACTCCTTTACCGGTGCGTTCATCCATGCGCCGGTCAGGCAGGGGTGCGACACCTGTCACGTGCCCCACTCTTCACCCCATGTCAGGTTATTGAAGCAGGGACCGGACGATACCTGCCGCTCCTGTCATGATGTCAGGGAACCGGGGTTTGGCCGGGCCCATTTCGACTACCCCGTCAAGAGCGGCTGCGTCCTCTGTCACTCCCCCCATGCGGGTGCGGGCGCGGACCTGTTGAAACCGGTTGTGCATGAACCGGTCCGGACCGGGCAGTGCGGCGCCTGTCATCAGAAGGGAGAGACGCTGGCGCTCAAGGGCAAGGCAGACGCCCTCTGTCTTTCCTGCCATGATATCGACTCCACCACCATGAGTGTCCACGCGCCGTACAGGGAGGGAAGCTGCACCTCGTGCCATGATCCCCATGCCGCTGATTTCCGGCAGTTGCTTGTCACTTCTCCGGAGACCGTCTGTCTGAGCTGTCATGGCAGGGACGGCACGGTCAGGGAGGCCGGGGCTGATGAAAAGGGTATGGATGATCCTGAAAATCATGTGAAAAAGATGTCGAAGAAGCCGTTCAGCAGCCATCAGCCGGCTGTCGAAGGCAGGTGCCTGGAATGCCACCGCGGTCACGGCTCCGGATACAGGGCCACCCTCAAATCGGATCCGCTGAAACTCTGCGACAACTGCCATGACACGAACAGGTATGGCGCCTCAGGCGGTTCACATCCCGGGGACGAGGCCCGGGCCTGCGAGACCTGCCATACGCCCCATGCGTCGGGGTTGCGTGCCCTGCTGAAGGATGGCAGCGAGCGCACCCTCTGTAATTCCTGTCACCGGACAACCAGGGTCGAACTGGGCAAGTTCAGCCTCCACAAGCCCTTTGCCCGCGGCCGGTGCGGTGACTGCCACCAGCTGCACCGTTCCGGGGTCAGAAAGGGGTACCTGGTGGATGATTTTACCAGCGGAGCTCTGTGCGGACGTTGTCATGAGCAGGTCGGGGAAGGCGGGGACCGGTTTGTCGAGCATGACCCCGTGGTCAAGGGGCAGTGCCGCTTGTGCCATTCGCCTCATGCCGCTGATTATGACAAGGTTCTGAAGCAATCCGAAGATGTTCTCTGCTATTCCTGTCATCAGAAGACGGCCGGATCGGTGCGGGAATTTTCCTCCAGGCATGAACCCCTTGCCAGGGGCAGGTGCACGAGCTGTCACGCGGCTCACGGATCGCCCTATGACAAGATACTGAAAAAGAACCAGCCGGTCCTCTGCCTGGCCTGTCATGAGAAGACCGCGGAGTTCTGGATAGACGGTTTTTCGCATCAGCCTGCCGTTGAAAACTGTCTGCAATGCCACGACGCGCACGGCGCTGACATATCTCCACTGCTTGTTGACGCGAGCGGCACGCTCTGCCTGAAGTGCCACGATACCAAAACCCCCGCCTTTGGCAAGGCGCACCGCGACATGGACCCGGGACCGGAGACCTGTGTTACCTGCCACAACGCCCATGGCAGCCCGGTCAAGAGTATGTTGTACCCGGTTATGCATAACCCGTTTGGTGAGGGAACCTGCGTTCCCTGCCATACAGGAGGGAAAGAGTAATGAAAAATTCCCTTGTCCTTTTTTTTGCCGCGACAGTCGTTCTGTGCGGAATGTCCCCTGCCTGGGCCGGGCCTAACGATGCCTGTTATACCTGTCACGACAGGGACCAGTTCCGGGGCAGGGTTGTGCACAAGCCGGTCGGCACGGGCAAGTGCGTCACCTGCCATAATCCGCATGTCGGTCGCTACAGGGGGATGCTTTCCCATGAGGGGGGGCGGCTCTGCTTTACCTGTCATACCGGGGAGGCGGAAACGTTCAGGACCGGCATTGTCCATGAACCCATTAACCGGTTTGAATGCACCCGGTGTCACGATCCCCACGCCTCTGACCGCAACGGCCTGGTCAGGAAGAACCTCAAGGAGAGTTGCCTGGAGTGCCACGAGGATTTTCCCGAGCGCTACAGGTTTACCCATGAACCGTATCTGTCGGGAGATTGCCGGGCCTGTCACGCGCCGCATAACTCGGAGCGTCCCATGCTTCTGGTCGCTGATCGGGACGCGTTGTGCGGCGAGTGTCACGAGCCGGAAGACCTGGCCCCGAAACACCGGAATTTCCCCGGCACTCTGCGGAGCTGCCTGACCTGTCACAGTCCGCACGGCAGCGACAGGAAATCACTGATCCGCAACTACCTGCATGAACCCTATGCCGAGGATTGTTCCAACTGTCATGAAGCCGGATCCGGGAAAGTCGGCGTGTCCGCCTGCGCCGGGTGTCACGGGGATGTTCTTGAGCAGATGCAGGCCACCCACAGTCACCTGACCATGCAGTCCGGCAACGCCTGCGTAAACTGCCACTCGCCGCATGCCGGTGATGAAAAGCGTCTGCTTTTGAGCCGTGAAAAGCAGGTCTGCGCCAGGTGTCACCGCCCGTCGATCGAGAAGTACAAAAACAGCCCCTATCGTCACGGCAGTATTGACAACTGCACGGACTGTCACTTCCCGCATGGCGGGAACGATATGGCCATGCTCAAGGGCAACGGCCTGGAGGTCTGCGCTCTCTGTCACGAAAACCAGGGTAAATTTACCCATCCGGTCGGGCCTGAGGTGCCTGATCCGCGAACCGGCCGGATGATTACCTGTATCACCTGCCATAATCCGATGGGAACGGACTATAAATTTAACCTGCTCCTGGAAGGCAAGAGACAACTCTGCGTCCAGTGTCACGGTGAATATTGATGAACTCGTAAAAAGTCGAAAATCCTGGCTGAGCACTACGATAATTCAGCCACTTACAACGCTGATCCGTCGGTTTCGTGACTTTTTGCGAAACCGACAATATTGATGGTGTTAAAAAAAAACGCCCGCTTCTCAGCGGCACACGGGTTTGAAGGTGGACATATCCGGAGAGTCACGGGAATAAGGAATGCTTCTTGCATGTAAAAATGATATGAGACTGTTATCGCACAATCATCGTTCACGCCCGCGATCCCGGGCCCACCGCTGTCCGGTCATCCCGGCGTTGGCGGTGATTATCCTGATTTCAGCTGCTCTGCTTCTGCCCCGGGCAGCGGTGGCGGGATCCTGGAATGTTGAGCTGTCGCTGAAAAGGGACACCATCGAAGACGCGATGCTGATGCCCTCCGCCCTCTTTGTCGACAGGGAGAGGGAACAGTATTATGTGGTGGACAGCGGCAAGAACCGGCTGCTCTCGTTCAGCCGTCAGGGGGATCTGCTGCATGTTTTCAACGCGGGCGGTTCGCTGAAACTCCCCTTTGACATGGTCCGGACCGATGACGGGAAGATCTGGGTGGTGGAAAAGGGTCGTAACAGCCTGACCATGATCGATCTCAAGGCCAAGAAGACAATTCCCAACATCCTTGAGTCCGACGGGAGAGCCGTGTATCCGCATCGGCTTGAAACAGACGGAACCGATCTTTATGTGCTGGATAAGGCTTCAGGCACTCTTCTGGTCTACAACGGTGATCTTGTGGAACAACAGCGGATCGTCTGCGAAAAATGCACGTTCGGGTTCTTTGATTTCAAGCTGGTGGGAAAGAGCGTCTGGGCCCTGGACCGGCTGGCCCGGAAAGTCTTTGTCTACGCGGGGAACGGGACACTGCAGCAGACGCATGATCTCGGCGATGACGTGACCTACCCGGTTTCCATTGCGGTCGGCCCGTCCGGCTACCTGTACGTCCTGGATCGGCACAGCCGCGATGTGGCGGTGTATGACGAGAAGGGAGCATACAAGTACCGGTTTCTGCAATTCGGCATAGCCAGCGGTCAACTCTACTATCCGGCCGAAATCCGGTTTGACCCGTGGGACGGGCTCTGCGTGGTCGACGAGGGGAATGCCAGGGTAGAGGTGTACAGACGGTGATGGTATGATGAGTCTGTCGCGACATCTTCTTGTTCTCATGCTGCTTGCCATGGGAACCGTCATAACGGAAGGGATTGTCCATGCCGGAGTGAGCGATAAATGTTCCGACTGCCATACCATGCACAACAGCCAGGGCGGCCAGCCCATGAATTTTAACAGTGAGGCCACGCCGTTGCCCCTGCTTCTGCGGGAAACCTGCCTGGGATGTCATACCGGCGTTAATACCGGCGCGGCCAGCGGATTCGGCGCGATTCCCAAGGTTGACTCCTCACCCGCGGCGCCCACGTACATATGGGGCGGCGGCGGCAACACCCTGGCCGGCGGCAACTTCTGGTGGGTGGGGTTTGACGATGCCCTGGGACATAACGTGGCGGGTGTTGATACTCCTGACAGCCGTTTGACCACCCCGCCTGGCTGGAATCAGGGCGCGGCCTGGTCCGGCCAGCTCAAGTGCGCCGGGACAAACGGCTGTCACGGCAATACCGGTGTGGCCGACCAGATCCTTGCCCTGGAGTCCGCCCACCATTCCAATGTCTCCGCTCCCCCTGATCTTGACGGAACAACCATCGGCACAAGTTACCGCTTCCTGTCCGGAGCCCTGGGGCTTGAAGATCCGGACTGGGAGTACACGCTCAGTTCAACCGATCACAATCAGTATGTTGGTGTCGTTTCCAGGACCGAAAGCAACGCGGCGAGTCCGGCCACCATCAGCGGCCAGTGCGCCCGCTGCCACGGCAACTATCACAACAGCAGCGGCTCCGGGGTCAATGAGATAAGTGTCAACGGCGACATGGCTTCTCCCTGGCTGCGGCATCCGACCGACTATGCCATGCCCCTGACCGGCGAGTTTTCAGGATACCTGAATCCGTATAATCCAAAAGTTCCGCTCGGCCGCCTGACCACTGAGCTGGGAGCGCTGCCCGATGATGTCAGCAGCGTCAACCGCCGGGTCATCGTCTGTGTTTCCTGTCACGTGGCTCACGGATCCCCCTACAAATCCATGCTGCGCTGGAACTACCGGGCCTGGCCCGGAGCCGACCCGACGCTGAATAACGGCTGTCAGCTCTGCCATACGGCCAAGGGCTGAGCCGGTCGCAGGGGCCGGTGAGCGGTTGATGATTGCACAATGATCCGGGAAAAAGCAAAAAAAAACATAGTACAGGTGCCCATGAAAGCTCTGAGGATAACAGTGTCGCTGCTTCTGCCGGTAGTCCTGTTCTGGAGCGGCGCGCCGGGGGGGACCCCGGTGTACGCCCAGTATACAAGCTCGGCCCATGGAGATTCCGCCAACGGCGTGAACCGTTCCGCCATGACCGGGTATGCCCGGGGCAACTGCGCCCATTGCCATGAACAGCACGCAAGCGTTGACGGTCTGGAACCCGATCCCGTGGCGGACGCAAATCCGTCGCCCTATGAGCTCTTTACCCTGAATTTTGACAGCGCGGTCACCACGAACACCTATCAGGTCCAGGACGACATCTGTTTCCGCTGCCATGACGGTTCTAATACCGTCCAGGACCCTGCCTTTCAGAACAAGGACTACTCGGAAACCTTCGGATGCGGGACTCCGGCTGCCACGCCGGTGGTCGATATCCTTGGCGCCGTCAATCAGTTGTCGTACCATAACCTCTATGATATCTGGACCTTTGTCGACGGAGACGATACCACGTATCCCTGGTTCAACAGTTCCACCAATCCCTGCAGCGGGTGTCACAATCCGCACCTGGCCCGGCGCAACAATGCAAATCCCCGGGATGTCACCTTCTCGGCCATCTCACTGCCCACGGATCATACCAACCTGTTTACCGCCAGTATGAATGACACCTTCGGAGCGAATTACGAGCCTCCCTACTGCACGAACACCACGGACAGGGAACCGGCATCCTCAGCGGACGCCGCAACTGGTCGCTCAAGCACGGTTGATTATGTCACCTTCTGCACGGACTGTCATACATCGACCAATACGATAAACAGCACGCCCCTTGGGAGAAACCTGCTGACCATCGACTGGAGCGCGGGCGGCGACAAGCACGGTCTTCGGGTAACCGAAGGCACCAACAATGCCCGCCTGGGGCCGTACAGCACGGCAACGCCTCCCACCCAGGGCGTCCTCTCCTGCCTGGACTGCCATGAACCGCACGGCTCCCCCAACATCACCCTGCTGCGGCGGCGGGTCAACGGGGGCGACCTGACCGGTTCCATAGCCACCGCCCTGCCGGCCTCATTCCCGCCGGTGACGGGCGATACAAATACCCAGAACAAGGAACTGGGCTACCTCTGCATGCGCTGCCACCAGGAAGACGCCACCACGGTCAATGGCCCCGCGCCCTCCTGGCGGGACGTCCATCATAACAATACCGGACGGCCTTATGCGGCAAGCGGTCCCTGCTCCCAATGCCATCCCAACAATTCCCCCACTCCCTTGCCCATAGGCTGCGACATGTGTCACTTTCACGGGGCCACCGATGCATGGCTGGGCGGGAACGCCCTCAATATCCCCACGTTCTGAAGTTTCCGGATCAGGTATGGTTCCAGTACAACGGCAGTCACGTCTTCCCGGTAAAGACATGCGTACCGGATATATGCGGATTTTTCTTGTGTTCCTTGCTGTTTTGGCCGCGATCACCGGCTGTGTCGATCCCGGCGGCCGGCGGACGGTGGTGCCGGTGGAAAACGCGGCGAACGCGGGTCGCCTCTACCTGTTTCTGAACCTGCGGAGCGCGGACGGTCCGCCCGTTGCCATGACCGTCTCGGCCGTCGAGCTGCTGGCCGGGGACGGCGGCTGGGAAACAAAGAGCCTGGGCAGTCTCGTTGTTGACGCCGCACAGATCAGGGCCGGCCAGAAATTCCTGACCCGGATGGTTCTGCCGCCTGGCACGTACAGGAAGCTGCGCCTGGTTCTCGGGGGCGCCGAGCGCAGCCGCGCTTCCGGCCGGGTTGCCATGGCCCTGCGGGACTCCCTGGTGGAACTGCCCCTGAGAAACGCGCTCCAGGTCAGGGCTGGTGATTCAAAATCCCTGTTTTTGACCTGGGACACGGCAGAGTCCGTCAAGAACGGGGTGTTCTTTCCCATCCTCCAACTCCGTCCCAGCCTGAAAAAACTGATTGCCGATGCCGCCTACGTGGCCTGCCCGGATATCGATACCGTGTTCATGCTCAATACCGACTCCAACCGGGTCATTGATTCCCTCGGCATACCCGGCCGGCCCGCCTATATTCTCCAGAGCAGGCTCTATGAGAAGGACAAGGTCTTCGTCCTGACCGGCTCCGAGATCATCGCCTTTTCCCCGGCCACCAACGAGATTGTTGAACGAAACAGCCTGACCATGCTCAGGAAACCGGTGCACATGACCTTTGGCCGGGACGGCAGGTGGGCCTATATCCTGGACAGGCAGCGCAGCAGCGTCTCCCGCCTGGACCTGGGTTCCGGAACCATAGACGCCCAGGCGCGGCTGGAGTACGCGCCTGACTTTATCCTCTACCTGGAAAAACCGGATCTCCTGGCTGTCACGCTCGGCAGGGGGCAAACGGTTGTTCTGCTTTCGCCGGACACCCTGGCGACTGTCGGATCGGTCAGCACCGGCATGAGACCGGCCGGTCTCATGGACTGGAACGGCCGGTATCTGTTTATCGCCGAAACCGGCACGAATTCCGTCATGGTCTATGATTATGAAAACAATGCCATGCTCAAACGGATTCCGGTCGGGTTCCAGCCGGCTCGTCTGGCCGGTTCGGCCACCTCTGTCTATGTGGCAAACCGGGGATCAGGGTCGATCTCGGTTGTGCATCCCGGTCTCCTGGATGTGACCCGGTCCATTCCTGTCATCGGGATTCCCGCGGAACTGACCTATGTATCCAGGAACAGGTGGATGTACGCGGGCAACGAGGACAGCATGGCCGTGGATGTGATTGAGTCGACAACAGGCGAGGTCGTCACCTCGATTGAACTGGGCGCCGTTCCCGGGGGATTTGTTGTGCTCAGGTAGGGAGGCATCCCGGCGACAGTTTTATTGTTCCCCGGTCTGCTTGAGGCGCATGGCCCGCATCATTTCCTGCCTGGCCTTGTCCGTCATGCCCAGCGCTCCATAGGCCAGCCCCAGGTTGTTATGGCTTTCCGGATGGTCCGGGTCGATGGCCAGGGCCCTCTTGAACAGCCCGATTGCCTGCCGTGTTCCGCCCATGTTGAAAACAGCGATTCCCCAGTTATTATAGAGATCAACACTCTTTTCCCCCTTGAGTTCCATCTCCCGGAACAGAGCATCCGCTTTTTCAGGGCGGCCGGTTTTCGTATAGGCGATGCCCAGGGTCAGCATAGGGCTCAGGTCGGCATCATTGAGGGACAGGGCA
Source organism: Deltaproteobacteria bacterium (assembly GCA_024278495.1). Lineage (GTDB taxonomy): Bacteria > Desulfobacterota > Desulfobulbia > Desulfobulbales > Desulfobulbaceae > UBA10518. The sequence goes on along the minus strand of JAJRTB010000135.1, from coordinate 1,750 downwards.
AGGCTGGCGTACTGGATGGCCTCACGGTAGCGCCCGGATTTGCGGGCCACGATCCCGAGATAATGGTAGAGCCGGGCCGGGTTGAAGCGCGTCTGTCTGGCCAGCCCCGCCTTGAGGACCTGCTCCGCCTCCTGCAACCGGTTCTCCGAGATATAGAGTGAGCCCAGGCTCTGGTACCCGAGCCGGTCATCAGGGGCGAGGCTGATCGCCTTCCTGATCTCCAGTTCAGCTTCCCTGTCCTGTCCGCTGTCGTGCAGGGCGACCCCCAGGTTGTTATGCGCCCTGGCCAGGTTGGGAGATTTTGCGGCCACGTCGCTCCAGAGCGTAATATTTGATCCCCATACCTGGTTGCGCTGCCAGGTCCAGAAGGAGAACAGGCAGACAAGAATAACGGCGCCTGAACGCGCCGGCCACGGTTTGTTTTTGCAGAACCGGACAACGGCTGCCGTTACCCCGAGAACAAGGAACGTTGACGGCAGGTACAGCCTGTGCTCAAAGATCAGTTCAAGCGGAACAACGGTCGATTCCAGCAGCAGGTTGCCAATGAACCAGGCCAGGCTGAATGACAGCAGCCTGTTGCGGCGGTACAGGCGGAAGATGAGCCAGGTGTACGCGGCCAGGCCGAGCAGGGCAAGCGTGGTCTGGGGCGGCGTGAACAGGCCGGTGGACAGGGTGATGTCGTGGTTCAGGTTGAGCCGGGAGGGCAGGGGCAGAACCAGGAGCGAGAGATACAGGAAGAAAACCCTGGACTCGGTCAGGAGCCGTTCCCCCATGGAGAAATCACGAAACCTGTAGGCGTTCGTGATGTGGGCCAGGATGTCCGGGCCGAGCAGGAGCAGGGTGGTGAACAGGATGAGCGTTGCGGCGGTCCCGAACCAGAGAACGGTTTTTTTCCACTCCCTGGCATTGTCTGGATCCGTGATGAAAAAAAGCTCGAAGAGAACAACCATGACCGGCAGCATGTAGCTGTTTTCCTTGCTGATCACAGCCATGAAGCCCAGGACGAGACTTGCGCCGTAGAGGACGCGTCTCCTCCATCCCGCCGCCGTGGTCATCCGGGCCCGGGCATAGCAGAGCAGGGAGGAGATAAAGAAGAGGGCGGCCATGGAGGTCATCCGCTGGACTATATAGACGACGCCGTTTGTCTGGAGCGGATGCACCGCCCAGAGCAGGGCGGCGGCCAGGGCTGTTTCCCGCGCAGCCGGATACTTGCCGCGCAGGGCCGGGGTGCGCAGGGTGGCCAGGCTGAGCCGGTAGAAGACAAGGGCGCACAGCAGGTGGATCAGCAGGTTGGTGAGGTGGTAGCCCCGGGCCTCTTCTCCGTAAAGGGCGTAGTCGAGGGCAAAGGAGAGGTTGGGCAGCCACCTGGTGTGGCTTGGGCCGGAGGCGGCCGCGTCAACAATGCCCTGCAGGTCCGGCGTGCATCCGGTGATGCCGCGGTTGTTGAAGATATTGATAAAGTCGTCCAGGGTGAAGACTCCCTGGAGCGAGTTGGCATGGGCCAGGAGGGTGAGCGCGGCCAGGACAAGGGGGAACAGGGCGTCCTGAAGAGTGAAGCGGCTGGCCTGCTGGCTCATTTTTTCTTCAGCCGGGCCCAGGTGTCGCGCAGGGTGACGATCCGGTTGAAGACCGGGCGCCCGGGTCCGGCGTCCTTCGCGTCAAGGCAGAAGTAGCCAAGGCGTTCGAACTGGAAGCGGTCGGCAACGTCTGCCCCGGCCAGGGAGGGCTCGAGTTTGCAGTTTTTCAGAAC
>JAJRTB010000134.1 GCA_024278495.1 Deltaproteobacteria bacterium | reverse complement strand
TGGGCGATGCCACCGGCCAGGGTGGCAATGGCCTCCATCTTCTGGGCCTGGGCCAGCTGTTTCTTCAGGGCCTTTTCCCGGGTTACGTCCCTGGCCGTGTGTACATAGCCTGTGACCTCGCCGTCAACGAAAACAGGCGCGCACGAGGCCAGCAGGCTCTTGCCGATAAATTCATGCTCCACCTCGTAGTTCTGCCCGGTCCCCCCGGCGAACACATCTTCGGCCGGACAGGATGGACACCGGTCCGGGGAGCCGGCATAGAGTTCATAACACGCCCGGCCGATAATCTCGGTCTCGCCGCCCCGGCTCAGGAGCTGCAGGGCAGCGCGATTTGCGCTGACGATTTTCAGGTCCCTGTCAAGCATCAGGACCGGGTCGGCAATGGCGTCAAAGGTACTCCGCCATTCCTCAAGGGAGCTGGCCAGGGACTGGTTGGCCTCGTGCCGTTGCCTGATCTCGTCATGGAGACGACCGTTGGCCTCGGCCAGCTCAGCTGTCCGGGCGGCCACCTCGTCCTCCAGGTGAAGGGCCGCGGCCTGCAGTTCCTCGTTCTTGCGGGAGAGCTCCCTGTTCAAGGCAAGCACCCGCCCGTAGAGAATACTGAAGGTCCGGTACAGGATGAGCCCGGCCAGGACCAGCACCATCAGGGTAACAAAGGCCAGCAGCAGAAAATCACGACGACAGGTATGGAGCACCAGGCCGGCGTCAACCCCGTGGCTGATGAAAAAGAGCGCATAGGTCAGGGCGACTGTCAGAATGACGACAAGGATGGCAAGTATGGTTTTCGCGCGTAGTCCCAGCATAAATCAACCGTAAGCGCTCACAGGCACCGCATCTTCGGAGTCTCCGCTGCGGTCGCGTACACCATTGTGGTTGTGGTTGAAACAACGGATCATTGGACATCCTGAAAGTGGTTACAATCTGCCTGCCTGTGCCCCCCGGGCACGGAACGGTGTTTAAAAACGGTTTCCCTGAAGAAATCTACCAGCCCCTCACGGCGGCCGACGATTTTTACCTGTTCAGGGATCAGGTCGGACACGTTATGTCGCAGGATGGACATCTTGTATTCTATATTGGAGGCAAACCTGTTGTCCAGATACCAGGCGTAAAAAAGTCCAAAAAGGAGCCCGGGCGGGGTAAAACCTTCAGAACCGTTCACCAGTCGTGAATAGACACCCGGTCTTTTTTCCTGCCGCCGCATCCTGGCCAGCCGCAGGTACACGTCGAGCCGGGCCGGCGTAAAAAAACTGTCCCAGCCGCCCCTGTCGCGCAGGGTGAGCAGAAAGACCCGGCCGGCCGTCTCGCCCGCCACCGGGACATCGACCATGCTTTTCCGGGCCGCGTAGTTGCCCAGCAGGGACTGGCCCAGAGCCACGAGAAAAGCCATTTCGAAACGAAAAGGAGCCTCTGTCTGGTCCTCCCGGATACAGATAGTCCGTTCCCCCGGATCATAAAATGAAAAAACATTGTCCCACTCCTGACAGCGCGACCAGTGACTTGCGGCAACCAGGGTAACGGTATCGGTGAAACGCAGGTGTTCAATGAGGATGTCCGGATGATTCCAGAGGATGGAGGCGATCGTTTCACGCAGGAGCGCTTCCCTGGCCCCGGTCAACCTGCGTCTTTTGCCGGTACCGTTCTCGGCATGGAGGAAGGAGACCGTGTCCAGCCAGTCTTTTATGGCGCCATAGCGGCTGCAGGGATGCGTGTGCGGCTCCCTGGGCGCCATGGCACACGATTCCACGGACTCCAGTTCCGCCCCTGTTTGCGGAGGTGACAGCGAACCGTGACTCTTGAGACACCAGAGGGTGCGGACCGCCAGGGCAAGCGCCCCGGGATCATGCTGGATGATACGGAAACGACGCAGAAGATCCGTTGAAAAAATCCCGGCTTCCACCGGTTCAAACCCCATGGAGCGCAGACGGGCCCTGTCCAGGTAAATGGGTTCTTTGTCTTCCAGGGCATAGTTCTGAAGGATCGAGCCGGGTATCTCGCCCAGCCCCAGGGTCAGAAGATGACTGAAGAGTCCGGTCACCCCGCCGGGAATATTCCGATGATAGGCCCGCACCAGGTCCGAGACGTGAAACTTACGGTCCGGCGCGTCACGGGTGGCATCGGTTTCCCCCTTCTGGACCCAGATGTTTGTGACCAGGATTTTCAGGGCATCCCTGTTGGTGCGGATAGCCTCGGCTATACCGGGGACCTGGAGAATAGGGATAATGGAAGAATAGAGGCTGCCCGGCGCCAGGATAATAATTTCCGCCCTGCTCAGGGCATCCTGTACCGCGGCGGGCACAAGGGGGGTATCCATGAACCCGACCATGACCCGATCGACCGGAACCCCCCGGCGGGCCAGACCGGATTTCTCTTCTCCGGTCACCAGTACTCCGTTGCCATAGAGAACCTGGAGTTGGGCCGGGGTCGTGGTACAGGGGAGGACGGCCCGGGCGGAAGCGCCGACCCATTGGGCCAGCTCGGCCAACCCTTCCAGGGTGGCCTCGTGCAGCCCCTGCCGGTCGCGGACCAGTTCCGCGCTCCCCGCAACGGGATCAAGCCGGGCGAAAACGGCGGCGGCAAGCAGGAGGTTGCCCAGGCATTGGGACCGCGTCAGGCAGACCCGCAGTCGATCATCACTGAAAAGAAGCTGCAAAAGATCCCGCAGATATGAAACAAGTTCGCCAGGCACCCCGGACCAGCCGGGAAACGATCCAGGCAGCAGATCCTCGACCGAGCCGGGCGTCCGGTCGAACCGATGGTTGAACAGAACATGCAGGACCCGGGCGATATGACCGGCGCCGTCCGGGCTCACGCCGTAGCGTGAACTCAGGCCTTGCCGACGGACAGACGAGAGCAGGACATGCCGGAGATCCCCCAGGCCGATCAGGGGCAGGTCTTTCAATAGCTCGCCGGTGGATCCGCCGTCATCGGTCACGCAGACCACGCTGGTAATTCCGGGAAAGACCTCTTTCAACCCGGTAAAGGGGGCATCAACCCAGCTCTCCTTGCGCGAGTCACCACCAACAATGTTTGAAAGGCCGGTGCCGCCGCCCAGAACAACCACCCGCAGCTGGTCGGTCCGGGCGGCCCGGAGCCGGGCCAGGGTTTCCTGAAACACCTTCCCCAGTTTTTCGGGGACAGAGTCGGGCGGCCCGGTCAGGACCAGGTGGATCATTTTTTCCGCGACCGATCCGCCCGGCAGAAAATCCAGGGGTGAGAGGGTCTCGCCGGCCAGTCTGCCGAAAAGGTCTTCCCGACTCTGAGGGGGTGTTTCCGGATTCATGCCAGGCAGCCTGTTACAGGCCCGTCGCCTCCATCTGAGCGGCCACAACCCTGACCGACTCATCCAGGGCCAGGCGCTCATCCCCGGTCAGCTCAAACTCGACGATCCGCTCGATCCCGTTTTTCCCAAGGACAACGGGCACACCGAGAAAGTACCCTGATATACCAAATTCCCCGTCCAGCAGGGCGGCGCAGGGCATAACCCGCCGCGTATCGTTGAGCACCGCCTCGGCCATTTCAATGGCGGCAAGTCCCGGGGTGTAAAAAGCACTGCCGGTCTTGAGATGATTGACTATCTCAATGCCTCCCATCTGGGTACGCCTGACGATCTCCTCGATCCTGTCAGCGGACAGCAGGTCGGTTACGGGCACGCCGCCCACGTTGGCCAGCCGGACCAGCGGCAGCATGTTGTCGCCGTGCACGCCCATGACCAGGGCGTTGACATCCTGGGGCGCCACGCCGATCGCGTCCGCCAGAAAGGTCCGGTACCTGGCCGA
>JAJRTB010000133.1 GCA_024278495.1 Deltaproteobacteria bacterium | reverse complement strand
CTGACAGGTCGTAATTGAAGCCGCGGGAGACATCTCCATGGGTCGACGCGACAGCCAGACCGGCGTGAGCCTGCGGGGTTGACGTCGTCAGCACCAGCAGGGCCAGGAATATGTACAGAACAAATCTCATGAAATACGCTCGTGTCATTACTTTTTTTTAAAATACCATCCACCGCATCCACTGTCAAGAAATGGCAGCCATCACTCCTGAAAATCATTCTTCTCCCTGAGCAGAAGCCTGAACCCATGCAACCGTCACCGGGTACAATGAAAAAATGTATAAAAGCGCTACATTAGGTCATGCCGGCCGACAGGCATACGCTTCAAACGGTTCACTCTTCCCCTTGAGGGTCAACTGTTTTCCGGTTCCGAAGCGCTCCCGGATTTCCAGGGGCAGGGTTCGGTACAGGCTCCCGCTGATCAATATTTCGCCGGGAGCACTGACGCCGCAGAGCCGGGCCCCGGTGTTTATGGTGTCTCCCATAGCCGTGTAATCACGTCTGTCACTGGTCCCGATGGATCCGACCAGCGCATCTCCCACATGCACGCCGATTCCGATTTCAAAGGAAAGAGCCGGCTGCCGGTTGATCTGTTCAAGAATCTCCAGACCGGCCTGAACGGCATCCACGGCTTTGTCCGGGGGAAAAAGAGCCATTATTTCATCCCCGATGAATTTATCGATGACACCGCCTCGCCGGTGGATGACACCGGCCTGCAGATCAAACATGGCGTTCAGCTCACGGACAACGGTTTCAGGTTCATTGTCTTCGGAATAGCGCGTAAAGCCGCGAATATCAGAGAAGAAGACCACCACCTGCTGCCGCTCTCCCCGAAAGAGTTCTTTCCGCATGGTGACGGCTTCATAGATGGCCCTGGTTGCGGAGGAAGAGAGGTATTTTTCCATGTTGCGCCGAATAGTGACCAGCAGGTTCGTCTTCTCCGCAATAACGGTGTCGGCCTTGGCAATGATCAGAAAGAGAATGAACTGGAGCAGGGCAAAAATCATGGTCGGAACAAGGATGATTTTATTCAGGGCGGCATAGACCTGCTTTTCAAAGCGACCGACATTTTCATACACCTCCAGAACAGCAACAACTGCAGTTTCGTTCCGGTCCAGGATCGGCAGGTAGACTTCCATGAACCTGCCGTTTGGTTCGTGTTCCACCTGTGCGGCGGTTTGTCCCTGAAGGGCGGTCTGGAAGCCGGGCTCATGCATGGAATCGTAGGGTTTCCCCTCGTTTGCGCTGTTGGCGTGATCGTAGAGGACAATACCGTCACGACTCAGGAGCTTGATCATGTCCATGTTGAAATCCATCTGGATAAGCGGGGCTATCTCGTCACGCAGTTGGCGGCGGTGCAGATCATTCCCGGCCATGTCATCCCAGGAAATGCTGCGGGACCTGAGGATGTCCCGGCTTATGTCCCGATACAGAATATGGGCCTTGTCGGTGAGGTGAGCAATATGCTGATCATAGAGCACCTGCCGTTCCGCGCGGACAAAAAAGGCGAAAAAGAGCGCATAGAACAGGACCACGCCGGTACCGGCATACAGGATATAGTATCGCTTCAGGGGAAACGGGTTGTCGTGCTGGTAATGGCTCTTCATCCGTCTGCACCAATCCTACACGCCCCCGTGCAGGAACACGTAGAACAGAAGAAAGCCGGTTTCGGCCGCTTCACAGGCAGCGCCGAGGGTATCTCCGGTGGCGCCGCCGATCTTGCGCCGGCAGTACAACGAAAAAAGCGTCACAATGACCATGGCTAGGAGCGATGCGGCGAGGCCAACCGGCCCGGCAAGGATCCAGGCGGTCCCGAACAGGATGGCCAGACCGGACAGGGCGGGCCCCGCTCTGCCCGCGGCAAAAAAAATTGTTGCCAATCCTCCCGCCGGGCGGGCATACGGGAGCAGGGCCATCATGACCAGCAGGCCGCAGCGCCCGGCCAGGGGCATGAAAAACACGGCCCGAACAGCGTGGTTCCGGTCAAGTGACATGAGCGCTGTCACCTTGAGCAGCAAAAACATAACCAGTGCAACCACCCCCATGACGCCGACCCGGCTGTCCCGCATGATTTCCAGCGTCCGGACCCGATCCCGGCCACTGAAAAAACCATCGGCCGTGTCGGCCAGACCATCAAGATGCAGAGCCCCGGAAAAGGCCAGCAGAAGAAAGGTCAGGAGAACCGCTGCCACCGGTTCCGGAACCACGTTCCACAAGACAAAGGCCGCAGCGGCGGCCGCAACGGCGAGGCATAAGCCGACAGCGGGATAAAAATACAAGGACCGGGGGAGGTCTTCCGGATCCGTGCCCAGAGTTGTGGGCAACGGCAGGACCGTGAGAAAACGAAAGGCGGCAACACAGCCCCTGAGCCATTTCATGGAAGGCAACTACCCATCCGAAACACCGGCGTCCTCAAAAGTCGCCACCTCGGTGAGGACGGCGACAGCCGCATCCACCAGGTTCATGGCCAGGACAGCGCCGGTCCCCTCGCCCAGCCGCAGATTCAGGTCCAGCAGGGGCTTGAGCCCCAGTTTCTCGTGCATGGCCGCGTGGCCCTGTTCAACACTGCGGTGTGAGCAGATAATGTAGTCCCGGACAAAGGGCTCCAGTCCGTAGGCTATCAAAGCGCCGGCGGTCGATATAAAGCCGTCGACCACGACCGGTTTCCGGTGCGCGGCGGCGCCAATAATGAGCCCGGCTATCGCACCGATCTCAAACCCGCCCACCTTGGCCAGCACATCCAGGGGGTCTGCCGGATCAGGCGCATTGAGCCTGATCGCCCCTTCAATAACCGAAACCTTGTGACGGAGCCCGGCATCATCGATACCGGTGCCCCGGCCGGTCAGTTCGGCAACCGGCCTGCCGGTCATAAGCGCTGCTATGGCGGCGCTTGGGGTGGTATTGCCGATTCCCATATCACCGGTGCCGAAGATGTCTGTATCAGAGGCAAACTGCTCAGCCGTCTCTATACCCGCTTCGACCGCCATGACCGCGTGAGTACGGCTCATGGCCGGCCCCCTGGCCATGTTGTCGGTGCCCTTGCCGATCTTCCGGGCAATAATTTTCCCCTCTGCCGTCAAATCATCCAGATCAGCAGCGGTGCCGATATCGGCCACAATCACCTCAACACCGGCCTGCCGGGCAAGGGCGTTGACGCCGGCCCCGCCGTTGACAAAATTGTAGACCATCTGGGCCGTCACCTCTGAAGGGTACCTTGAAACCCCCTCCTCTGTAACCCCATGGTCACCAACCATGACCACAACCTTTTTACGCCCGACCGGCGGCGAAAGGGAGCGGGTCATGCCCGCCAGGTCAACGGCCAGGTCCATCAGGTCACCCAGGGCCCAGTGAGGCATGGTCAACTGCTCCAGGCGTGCCACGGCAAGGTCCCGACTGGTGGAATCCTGGGGAAAAATCTTTCGTGAAACCGCCTCCAGGAAGGAGACGGGATCTGTTCGCTCCTTATAATGTCTGATCACAGCTCAGCTCCAGTAAACG
>JAJRTB010000132.1 GCA_024278495.1 Deltaproteobacteria bacterium | reverse complement strand
GATTGGCCAGGGTCTCCCTGATTGCCTCCACGGCCCGGGGTGACGGGCCCCAGGGGTTTTCATTGGAAGCAAGTTTGATGGAGCCGGTTATACCGTATTCACGCTCCAGCTCCTCCAGGGGTTTTCCCGGGGGATAGGGCGTAATGGAACTGATGTGCGGCGCGGGACGTAATTTCATGGTTCAAACAAGTTCCGGTCTTCTCCCCCTGACCCCGGCCCGCTGCTCAACGTTCCAGGCCGCCCGCAGCAGGACCTCTTCATTGAAGTGGGCCGCCTGCAGCTGCATGCCGATGGGCAGCCCCGAACCACTGAAGCCGGCCGGTACCGACATGGCGGGGATGCCGGCCAGGTTGGCTGAGATGGTCAGTATGTCAGACAGGTACAGGGCCATCAGGTCATCAGATTTTTCACCGATCCGCCAGGCCGGGGTGGGACAGACCGGTGAGGCGATTAGGTCGCACTGTTGCCAGGCACGGTCAAAGTCTTCCCTGATCAGGGTGCGCACCTGGGATGCTTTTTTGTAATAGGCGTCATAATAGCCGGCGGACAGGGCATAGGTGCCGATCAGGATACGCCGTTTCACCTCGTCGCCAAAACCGGCCGACCTGCTCCGGCTGTACATTTCGAGCAGGGAACCGGCATCCATATCCCGAACCCCGTAGCGGACGCCGTCGTAGCGGGCCAGGTTGGAACTGGCCTCGGCGGGCGCAATAAGATAATAGACAGCCACGCAGTATTCTGTATGGGGCAGGGACACCTCGACTATCTCGGCTCCTGCATCAGCAAGCATATCGATCCCGCTGCGGACCACGCGTTCGACTTCCGGATTCAGTCCGTCGTTGAAATACTCGACCGGCACGCAGACCCGCAGGCCCCGCATACCGTCCTGGAGCGCGGCTCCGTAATCCGGGACCTCGCGGTTCACCGAAGTGGAATCAGCCGGATCATAGCCGCTGATAACGTTCATCATCAGGGCGCAGTCAGCCACATCCCTGGTCAGCGGCCCGACCTGGTCCAGTGACGAGGCAAAAGCCACCAGACCATAACGGGAAACCCGTCCATAGGTTGGCTTCATGCCGACCACCCCGCAGAGTGATGCCGGTTGCCGAATGGAGCCGCCGGTATCGGACCCCAGGGTGGCCAGGCTCTCGTCTGCGGCCACGCAAGATGCCGATCCGCCGCTGGAGCCGCCTGCCACATAGCCCGGAAGCCAGGGATTCTCCGGCACACCAAAGGCGCAGTTTTCACTGGTCGAGCCCATGGCAAACTCATCCATGGCAAGTTTTCCGATGATAACCGCACCCTCGTCCTCCAGCTTCCGGATAACCGTCGCGTCATAGGGAGGTGTAAAATTCTCAAGAATCCTGGACCCGCAAGTGGTGCGCATGGTCCTGGTGCAGAGCACGTCCTTGACACTCACCGGCAGGCCGCATAACCTGCCCGCCCAGCCCCGGCGCCGCTGCTCGTCAACCTCGGCCGCCCTGGCAAGAGCACGTTCCGCATCAAGGGTGATAAAAGAGTGGATCCGTTTTTCCACGGCTTCGATCCTGGCCAGGACGGACTCGGTCAACCCGACGGCGGTCAAATCTCCCTGCTCCAGAAGGCTGACCGCCTCGCAGAGGGTTAAAGCAGCATGTTTCATAACAGTCACGACAGAACGCGTGGAACAACGAAAGCCGCGCCTTTCCGAGCTGGTGCATTGGCAAGGGCATCCTCCCTGTCCAGGGACGCTTTCACCTCGTCTTCACGAAAGGCGTTGCTGATGTCCTGGGGATGGGTGGTCACCGCAACCCCTTCGGTATCAACCCGGTCAAGCTTTGCCGCATACCGCAGGATCGAATCAAGCTGACCGGTTATCCGTTCAACCTCGTCAGGCCGCAGTTCCAGCCTGGCCAGCAAGGCTACGTGCTCCACTTCTTCTCTGGTAATCTTCATAATCTCAAAACACTTTCCCGTTCCGGCTGATACATGGTATCCGCCTTTTCATATGAATAGTTGAATATAGAGGGTGATGGTGTGTTGGTCAACCGGAATGGCGATTCAGTGAACCGTTGAGGTCTTGTGGTTCGTAACCGCGCCGGCAAAAACCTCGACCAGATCCGGGTCAAACTGGGTCCCGGCGCAACGGCGAAGCTCGGCAACCGCCTCAACCGCGTTCATGTTACGCCGGTAATTACGGCGGGAGGTCATGGCGTCGTAACTGTCGGCAATGGTTATGATTCTGGTCAGGGTGTCCAGATCGCGACCGCCTATCCCCTCCGGATATCCGTTGCCGTCGAGTCGTTCATGATGGTGGAGGATGATGGTTCGCTCCCGCTCGGTAAACTTCAGCGGCTGGATAATATTGGCCCCCACTTCCGGGTGTTTTTTAATCAAATCCCACTCTTCCGCAGTCAGCTTGCCCGGCTTCTGGATACAGGCAAGATCTATGACCAGCTTGCCTATATCATGGAAATGGGACGCCCGTTCCAGGACCACCATATCCTCCCTGGACAGGGCAACTTCCCGGCCCAGGATCAGAGCATACTCCGTGACCCGCCGGGTGTGTCCGGCCGTGTACATATCCTTCTCTTCAAGGGCCGTCTGCAGGGTAGACATCACCTGAACAGTGGCCTCCTCCAACTGGTGACTGTACTGTTCCAGCAGGATATTTTTGTCGGCCAGTTCCCTGGTTTTTTCCCGAACTTCGTTTTCAAGGTTGCGCCGGTAATTTTTTTCCCGTTCCAGGAAGGTGTGTTTTTCAACGGCCCGTTTCACCTTAACATGAAAAAGGTCTATATCATCGATGGGTTTGGTCATGAAGTCGTAGGCGCCCAGGTTGATGGCCTTGATGGCATAATCCATGGAACCGGCTCCGGTCAGAAAGAGGACCGGAATGTCGGAGTTTATTTTTTTCAGGGCTTCAAAGGTCTCAAAACCATCCATGTCCGGCATGTTGATATCAAGAATGATGACGGAAAACTCATCATTCACCGCATCGAGAACCGCCCTGCCGCTGTCCACGGCGACGACCTCGTAATCGAACATTCGTAATATTTTTTCTACGGCGTTGCGGACCAGATCGTCATCATCGGCGATCAGAATTTTCGCGCCAACATGGATATCGGACATACACGTTTACACGTTCAGGAGAAAGGAAAAGCTCATGCGTACCTGTCACACTCTGTACAGCTTACATTTTCCCCATGCTTTTTGCAAGGTCGAGGGCCTGCTCGATAAACCAGGTCTGTCCGTCACCACCCGTCAGGTTCGGCGAATCAGCCGCGCAAAAATGTTCATATTCAGGGCAGAGACTCTCGCCTTTCAGGGCGGTCAACACAGCCAGGGAACCGTCCCGCATTCCATCCAGGTTATAGCCCCCCTCCAGGGTCACCAGGATACGACCTTCACAGGCCTCCCCGGCCAGGTTCCGCATTATCTCCGTCATCCGGGCAAAACCCTGCGCCGAAACCCGCATGGTGCCCAGGGGGTCGCCGCCGTAGATATCAAATCCGCAGGAAACAAGCACCAGATCCGGCTTAAAGTTAACGGCAACGGGCACCACTATCTCGCTTAAGATGCGAATAAAATCTTCATCCCCCTGCCCTCCGGGCAAAGGAATGTTCAGGGTAAACCCCTCTCCCCTTCCCTCACCTGTCTCGGCCAGGGCTCCGGTGCCGGGGTAATAGGGAAACTGATGGGTGGAGCAGTAGAATACCTGGTCGGTATCATAAAAACTGTGCTGGGTGCCGTTTCCGTGGTGCAGGTCCCAGTCCAGGACAAATATCCGCTCAAGGCCAAGCTCCTTGATGGCCCAGGCCGCGCCAACGGCTATATTGTTGAACAGGCAGAATCCCATGGCCCGGTCACATTCGGCATGATGACCAGGGGGCCTGACCAGACAGAACCCGTTATCCACCTCACCGTCAAAGATCCGGCGCACCCCGTCCACCACCGCGCCAACGGCCAGGCAGGCCGCGGCATAGGAGTCGGCCGAGGTCCGGGTATCGGCATCCAGGTAATCATGGTGCCGCCCTCCGGTTTCCGCTACGCGCTCAACCAGCTCCCGGGAGTGGTTCAGGGCGATGATCTCAGGCGAAGCGGGCTCAAAGACCGGGTACACCAGACCTGACCCGACTTCGGGTTGATCCAGCTCGTCATAGATAACCCGAAGCCGGTCCGGTGACTCAACATGACCGGCTCCCGGCTGATGGGCCAGAAACAGATCATTTCGATACACGGCTGTCTTTCGCATGGTTCACCTCCTGCAGGTATATATTTCTTTTTCGGTCACCAGCAGATCCATGAACTGGTCATGGGGTTCCATCGGCACCCGGTCAACAAGCTGCAACTCAAAGGCAACTCCGATACGGAGGGCCGCGGCCGCCCCGTTGCTGAAAAAACGGTCATAAAAACCGCCTCCGTAGCCCATTCTGCCTCCATGCCGGTCAAAGACCGAACCCGGTACAATCACAACGTCTATTGACTCCGGCGCGCATTGCTCCTCTTCAACGAGCCGGTCAACCGGTTCCGGAATTCCGCAGTAGCCAGGCACAACCTGGCTGAAAGGGTCTGTTATCCTGACAGCCAGCAGTCTGTTTTCGTCTTTCAGGGTGCAGGGTACCGATACTGTTTTGCCGGCCCCGAGAAGCGCGATGATCAGGCCGGTAGTCTGCACCTCACTTTGATAATGCATATAGCAGAAGACATGATCAGCCCGGAATATTGATGGGTGCGCCATAAGGGTTTCGGCAATAACGTCACTTTTCCCGCTCCGCTCTTCTTCGGGAAGAGCGTTTCTTGCGGCCAGTACCTCCCGGCGCAGGGTATCCCTCTCTTCTTGCTTCATGATTCAGTCTGGGTTATCTCGTTTTTCCACTTTCCAACAGTATACAGGCACCCCGGGTGAGTTGGCAAAAAAAAGCGGCGCCCGGAAAACCGGACGCCGCGCGTGTACCCAGAATGTGATACAATCAGGATCACATGGGCAGAATCAGCTTGTTGCTTTCTTCATTCCAGCTGACGATAACGTACCAGATCGCCATGGCAAGAATAACAAGGCCCAGTGCCGGTCCATAGCCCAAAGAGTCGGGCATGTAGACATACTTGCCAAGCACGCCGTCCGCTTCCCAGTCATTGACCTTCACCCACAGGGTAAAAAGAGAGCAGCTTATGCCAAAGACAATCATAACCAGCCAGAGCTTGATCTGCCCCTCACCCACGCGCCACAGCGTGCCCGTGCCACAGCCACCGGCAAGCATTGCGCCGAGGCCGAAGAGGAAGCCGCCGGCAACCCCGCCCCAGCCAAAGGTGCCGCGTACGTAGTTCATTGGTGCCAGGACAGCCTCTCCGTCAGCCCGGACCGGCACCGCATACTTGAGAACAGCGGCACCCACAGCCACGATACAGATGGACAGGGCCACGGACTTGGCCATGGTCGCGTTGCCGGTCATGTGCGGTTCACGGAACCCCTGGACCATGCACCAGCGGCCCCGCTGCATGGTATAACCAAGGGCAACGGCTATCAAAAGAATACCCGGCAGGGAGTTGATGTAGTCGGTAAAGTCATCTCCGTCATAGTTGGCATAGGAATAGGCTCCCCAGATAAAGGCGCAGATGGTCACAATCCCGATGACAAGCTGAACCGGGGCCGGAATTTCTATGGTCTTGGCCCCACCGCTGCCCCAGGTGATATATTCCATTTCCTTGTAGAGAAGCCAGAGGCCGAGCAGCACTCCAAAGATCAGGCCCAGCCACATGGCAAACCCGTGCGCGCTCAGGTTACCCAGGGCGTTGTACATACCGCCGACATTACAACCGCCGGCCAGAGTGGCGCCAATGCCCATGAGGATACCGGCGATAACGGCCTTGACCCATTCCCGGACCGGCGGCAAACGAAAGGCGAACTGACCGCCGAGACAGGCGGAAAGAAAGGCGCCGCCCACAAAACCTATGCCGATAACCGAGCCGGTGCTGTACCAGAACGACTTTTTCAACAGCATCATGCCCTCGTCATCGGTAAAACCCAGGACTTCAAGGGTATCCGGATCGGAATACACCCCGATCCCGTACAGAATCCAGTCTCCCCAGTTCCGGACCGCCCCGACAGCACCCCAGGGGCGCCACCAGGCCATGATCATAATGGTGAATAACCCGATCAGGATGCCAGTGGTTGTCGCATCCCACTCTGTCTTACAAAGCTTGTTATACAACTCTTTGATTTGTCCACCCATGTTTTCCCCTCCTCAAATAAAACGCCGATTTGTCTAAGAGGCCTTTACCCTGTACAAGAGATGCAGCCTCTATAAGTACTGAATTTTTACCTGCCGCCATGTTTTTTGTCAAGAAAGTTGCGCATGGATTTTTGTTAAAACGCATTTTTTTGTCTGTTTTTTTAGTTTAATAACAGGTGGTTAAAAGAGCCAATGATCTTGAATTGTCATTCATTTTGCCCTTGACATAGAAAAAGCGATTCGTTATAAAAACAAGTTAATCAGGAAGGCATTTGCGGTTACCCTGTGGTACTGCTCTTTTCCTGGCGGTTGGTGTTGACCGGTTCCAGGTAAACACGAACCTTTTCAAATTATCTTTTGGTAGGAGGATTAACGAATGAGTGACGCTAAAATAGCACCCGATGGAATTGATGTAGCTGCCGTACTGGACGCTAAAGGCTTGAGTTGCCCCATGCCTCTGCTTCGGACCAAAAAAGAAATTGGCAAAATAAATTCCGGTGAGGTTCTTCAGGTTGACGGAACCGATCCCGGTTCCAAGAACGACATTCCGGGCTGGTGTGAGCGCTCCGGTCATGAGTTTCTTGGTCTTAAGGAAGAAGACGGGTACACCAGCTTCTTTATCAAAAAGGGATAATATTTTTTTTCAGAAACTCTTGCCGGCGCTGTTTCCTGCTCCATGGAAAAGCGCCGGTTATTTTTCCCGGTTTCAACTCCCGACGTGATGAAACCGGAGACCATAATCGTAATCTGTTGAACAGGTAATGCGGTCGGCAGTTTTATCGATGTTTACGGGCTTATCAATTTTCAGGAGGGCAGCATGGCAAAAAGTTTAGGAATTTTTGTGACCAACCCTGATGTTATGCATCATGTCATGGGTGTTGTGAAAGCGGCAAAAGCCAAAGGCTCCAACGTAAAAGTATTTTTTACCTGGACCGGCACCAGGCTCGCGAAGGATCCGCAATTCCCCGAGTTGTGTAAATTAGCAGATGATGTTTCCATCTGTCTGGACAGCTACAAGAAAATGGGATTCGACGGTGATGACGTTCCCGAAGGTCTCACTGCAGATAAAATGGCGACCCAGACCCAGCACGGAATTATCATCGAAGATTATGACTGCTATCTCAGCTTATAAGGGAGTGGACCATGGAATACAAAAAAGTTTTATTTATAATCAGAAACAAAGATTATGCTTTGGATGGAATGCGTTCCGGCCTGGGTTTGGCGGTGGAAAACATGTACTCCTACGCTCACCTTCTTGATACGGAAATAGACAAACTTGATGATGAGAACATTGATCGCCTGGAAATGCTTCGGGACATGGAAGGCGAAGTGTATACCAATGTTCAGGCCAATGTTGACGCCAACGGGTTTGAATCCATGTCCGTTGAAGAATTGGGCGAAAAATGCGCGACATGAGCGTCATCGTTCCTTATGGAATTAAATAAGTATATTCTGGAGTATACCTATGAAAATTTTAAACGTTTATCGTTCCGAGCCTGACGAGGTCACCAAAAAACTGGTTGAAATAGTCACCCGTGATCGTGAAAGTGACAGTTTCGACCTTGCTGTAGCCTCACCGGATTATGACCAGCTTGTTGACAAAATCTTTGCTGCCGATCAGACTATCTGCTGGTGGTAAACTACTCCCAAAGTTAACCTCATCTTCTCCTGTCGGATTCGCAGTACTTCGCGAATCCGACAGGTTAAATTCTTTCCGGCAACACTTATGCGTGTACCCCTCGTTCTGTGAGTACGTAACAGGTGACTCGTCACAGGGTTTGTAACTCTGCGATTGTACCTGCCCATAATCTGTACGTGGTCAGGGGTGGCGCAGATTCGTGCAGGCGCAGCTGACCGCAGGGAGACTCCGATAGCCGACTATGCGGGCAGTCGCGACCTTGCGAAGATGCGGTGCCTCTGATCACTTACCGTTACAGGATTATTCGTAAGCGCTCAGATACTTGGTTATGGTATCGTGAAAATCCGGCCGGAACGCCTGTATCCTTTTACTGTTATTGCTCATGCATACCCTGTTGGTGAGCAGAACCACTATCAATCCTCTTTTCAGATCCATCCAGAAAGAAGTACCGGTAAAACCCAGGTGGCCGATACTGGTTCTGGAAAACCCGGAACCCGCGCTTGACCCATTTGCAGAGGGTGTATCAAATCCCAGGCACCAGGTATGATCCCTGTATTGCCTGCGCATAATTTTCTGCAGGATTTCTCTGTCAAATGCCTGAAAATCCAGCTCCCCCCGCCATACATCGTAAATAAGCTCACAGAGGGTAAGCACACCGTCAACGGTCCCGAATAATCCTGCATGGCCGGCCACCCCGTTCATGAGCCAGCAATGTTCATCGTGAACCTCTCCCTGTAGATAACGGCCTCGCCAGGAACAATATCCTGTTTCCATAACACCTGCCGCCTGCTCCCTGCGGATTGGACTGCGAAAGAACACCTGTTTTTCGATTCCGGCAGGTTCCGTAATGTTTTTTTTAAAAAAGGTGTCCAGGTTTGTATCAGAAATTTCTTCGATTATCCGGCCCAGAACAATAAAACCTGGATCACTGTACACACATTGTGTTCCGGGCCTGTATTTCAGTTTTTCCGTACATATTTTTTGCAAAAGGATATCTGTGTTGTTATTTTTTATAACCGGCTCAAAATCCCTGAAAAAGGGTTTATACGCGATAAGTCCGGCTGAGTGAGAAAGAAGATGCTGGACAGAGAGTTCCGCTAAAGGCTCGGGACAGGAAAGAAAAGTACCTGTTTTGCTTTGCCAGGAGAGACATCCATGGTGAACAAGATGAGCTATGCCAAGGGTGGTGCACAGAGGTTTTGTTAAAGATGCAAGGTCAAACAGGGTGGTACACCCCACTTCCTCTGATTCCGGGTTTTTTCCTGTTGTACCACAGGTGATGATAAGTTTTTTTTTACCCCTTTTTTCCTTGACCAGGATACCGGCAGCTCCCCCTGAAAATACATTTTCCCGGACCCCCTTTTTCAATAAAGGTTTTAGCCTGTTAGCCAGCCGGTCAAACTCTGAAATTTTCATTTCCTTATTCTTTTTATTTACTTGTATTTTCAAGTATTTTTATGTATTATTTATTGTCTTCCGCTTAAAACATTGATGAGTTTGTAAAAAACCGTATAAACTTGCTGATCTCTACGATAAATCAAATAGTTACAATACTGAACCGTTGGATTAGTGGCCAGTAACGAAGCCGACGGGTGTTCAGCTTTCTTTTTAAGCTCCTTGTGTATCTGGCCACAGAAGGCTGAATAATCGTATTTAGTCACACGGATTGTAATTCTGCTATTTTACCTACCCATAATTTGTAAGTGGTCGGGTGCCTTGATAATTTTTGAACTTGTTGATAATTCAAGAAAAATAGACATTTTTTCCTCTCTTTGTTTTTTTTGGACAGGGATGTGAACAAGCTGTGGATATTTTGTGTATTGCGTTATTGATAACGTTAAAAAAAATCTTTTCAAGATAAACCAAGACTGTTTTCCATTATTTATAAATACCAAAAAAATATCTAAAATTAAAAAGATAAACTATTTTTCAACATACTGACAGGCATAACTATAACAACAAAATTTTAAAAAAAAGGAACATGTTATTATGGCTTTTCATTTTAACGTCTCCCGGGAAGAATTTCTCAAGTCCATCAGCGCTCAACAGAACATAACGAGCAAAAAAGGGACCCTGGCTATCCTTGCCAATGTACTTATTGAAGTGGAACAGGACAGTATAATTATCACCGGCACTGATCTTGAGATTGGCTTGAAACAGACGGTTGCCGCAGAAGTTATTGAAAAGGGAGTGTTGACCCTGCCGGCCAAAAAACTCTTTGAAATTGCCCGTGAATCAAACTGTGATGTCATCGCGTTTCAGGAACAACAAAACAACTGGGTGGATATTACCGCCGGTTCCAGTACCTATAAACTGGCAGGCCAGCTCGCGGATGAATTTCCTTCTTTTCCGGAATACAACCAGGACGCCATGGTCGAAGCAGGATCTGACATCTTCGCTGATCTTATTGATAAAACAATATTTTCCATAGCACTGGATAAGGAGAATATGTATACCCTTACCTCCGCCCTTATGGAAAAAGAAGTGGAAGGTGAAAAAAGATTTCTAAAATTTATTACCTCGGACGGTCATCGCCTGACCATCATGACAAAAGAGGTGGATGAAGGTATAGACAAACTCACCTTTAATCCGGTTACCCTTATCCCGAGAAAAGGAATCCAGGAAATACGCAAATTCTGTGAGGACAAGGACAGTTTTTCCTTTGGCATAGAAACGAAACAGGTGGTTTTGAAAGGTGAAAATTCCCTTCTCATTATAAGGTTGAAGCAGGGTGAGTTTCCTGATTATCGTAGTATTATCAATGTAATATCAAGAGATAATAAGTTGGAAATAGATAGAATACGTTTTCTGGAAGCACTGAAAAGGATAAATCTTTTTACAGAGGATATGTTCAAGGCCATAAAAATAGAAATTTCAGAAAATCATATGGTTTTAAGTTCTCAAAACGCGGATATGGGCAGCGCCAGGGACGAGTTTGATATAGTGTACAGTGGCGCTCCGCTTTCCCTGGGGTTTAACTGTCGGTATTTCATAGATACCCTTCAGGTTATGGAAGGAAAAACGGTAAAGGCATATATAAGTTCGGATGAAAGTCCCTGCCTGATAGAATCCGATGATGACGAAGGGTTTGTCAGTATAGTCATGCCTATGAAAATTTGATGGTTTTGCTGAATGCGGCAGTATTCTTCGATTTGAAGAACGCTGCTGTTCTCGAATTATGTGCATAGTGCATTCTCGAAGATATTCAAAAAAAGACAGATAAAATAAATGAAAGAAGAAAATAACAAGAGACAGGATTCTTACGGAGCAGATCAGATAAAGGTACTTGAAGGCCTGGAGGCAGTGCGAAAGCGCCCCTCCATGTACATAGGTAACACAGCCGTAGAGGGGTTGCATCATCTGATATATGAGGTGGTGGATAATTCCATAGATGAGGCACTTGCCGGACACTGTGACACCATCAAGGTTATTATTCACCAGGATAATTCTGTATCTGTTGAAGATAACGGTCGCGGTATTCCGGTGGACATGCATCCCACAGAAAACATGTCGGCCCTGGAACTGGTAATGACTACCCTGCATGCGGGTGGCAAATTTGACCACTCTTCCTACAAGGTATCCGGTGGCCTGCACGGAGTTGGTGTTTCCGTAGTAAACGGCCTCAGTTCAAAGGCGTCAGCCACGGTTCGGCGTCAGGGAAAAATTTACAGACAAACCTATGAATACGGGAAACGGACCAGCGATCTCGAAGTAATAGGAAAAAGTGAAAAAACCGGAACTATTATCACCTTTACCCCGGATCCGCAGATATTTACAGAAACGACAGTTTTTAATTTTGAAACGGTGAAAAACAGACTCCGGGAACTGGCTTTTCTCAATGCCGGAGTTCATATATACCTGAAAGATGAGCGCAGCGGAGCGGAAGAAAGTTTTCAATACGAAGGGGGTATTTCTTCGTATGTGGAATTTTTGAACCGCAACAGAACTCCTATCCACCCGGAACCTATTTTTATTGTCGGTGAAAAAGACCAGGTTCAGGTAGAGGTATGCTTCCAGTATTTTGACGGATATTCAGAACGACTTATTTCTTTTGTCAACAATATCAACACCAAGGAAGGCGGCGCCCATGTAGTCGGGTTTAAGGCAGCCCTGACAAAATGCATTAACAGGTATGCCAGTGATGATATCGTGCCCAAGAATCTGAAAACCAAGATGGGTGGTGATGATGTCCGTGAAGGATTGACCTGTATAGTTTCAGTGCGGGTGCCCAACCCCCAGTTCGAGGGTCAAACGAAAACCAAGCTTGGCAACAGTGAAGTACGTTCAATAGTTGAATCAATCTGTAACGAAAAGATGGGGATTTACCTGGAACAGAATCCGGCTGTTGCAAAGCGAATTCTGAGCAAGGCGGTAGAGGCTGCCCGGGCGCGAGACGCGGCCAGGCGGGCCCGGGAGTTGTCCCGTAAAAAGGACGGGTTGTCAGTTATGATGGCCGGTAAGCTGGCCGAATGTCAGAGCAAGGACCCGAAAGAGCGTGAAATATT
Source organism: Deltaproteobacteria bacterium (assembly GCA_024278495.1). GTDB lineage: Bacteria > Desulfobacterota > Desulfobulbia > Desulfobulbales > Desulfobulbaceae > UBA10518. The sequence continues at coordinate 9,607 of JAJRTB010000132.1, read as the reverse complement.
TATAGTCGAGGGTGACTCGGCTGGTGGCAGCGCCAAGCAGGGGCGCGACCGGAGCATTCAGGCTATCCTGCCCCTGCGCGGCAAGATAATGAACGTTGAAAAGGCGCGGTTTGACAAAATACTTGGCAGTGAAGAGATAAAACAGCTCATAGCTTCTCTGGGTACCGGAATAGGTCGTGAGGAGTTTGATCTGGAAAAACTGCGCTACCACAAAATCATTATTATGACCGATGCCGACGTGGACGGGGCCCATATCCGAACCTTGCTGCTCACTTTCTTTTACAGGCAGATGCTGCCGCTTATCGAAAACGGACACGTCTATATCGGTCAACCGCCCCTGTACAGGCTGGGAAAGGGCAAGAAGGAAACTTATTTCATTGATGACGACACCCTCAATGATTTTCTCTACAACCAGGCAAAAAAAATTCTTCGCTTTCAAACAGACAGTGGTGTTGAAATAGCGGATGACAAAATGGTGAGGGTGCTGAAACAACTCTCCTATTTCGAAAAGGTATGCAGTTACCTGGAACGGCTCAATATGCCGGAGAAGATGACAGTTTTTCTCCTGGACCAGGGTGTGTCCACAGCGGATCAGTTTGAAGATAAAGAGTTTTTGAAAAAATTATTGCGAAACATTGAACCCCTTGGTCCAACAGTCGGCAACATCAGGCCATGCCGCTGGCGGCCTTCCTGTTACGAGGTGGACCTGGCTTTCCGGGGCCAGACCCATGTTATGACGGTGCTCGGGCCCAACATTCCGCTCATCGGCGAATTTCGTCAGGCCCTGGAGGTTTATGATGATGTTCGATTGTACCTTGATCAGAAGTTCGTTCTGACCCGGATGTCGTCCACGGGCCAGGATAGAGAAATACATGTTGAAAACTGGCATGACCTGGTGCGGATGGTTCGTGAGGAAACTTTCAAGGGCAGTCATTTGCAACGGTACAAGGGTCTGGGTGAAATGAATCCGGAACAGCTCTGGGAAACCACCATGAACCCGCAGAACAGGACCTTGCTCCAGGTGAGCATAGACGACGCCGAGGCGGCGGACGATATTTTCACCACCCTGATGGGAGACAAGGTAGAGCCTCGCCGCGAGTTTATCCAGAATCACGCCCTTGAGGTATCGTAGCTTGATATTTAAAAAACAGATACAGGGAACAGTAGACAACATTCAGGAAAGTTAATAACTGCTGTTTAATTCAAGGCATAGCGGAATAACGCGGGGAAAATGTAACCACTCACGGGATGCCCAACCATCCTTTTTTTCAATCACAATGGTGTGAGCGCTTACGGGAAAACCGCAGAGTCAGACAGGAAAAACAACAATGACAGAGAACACTGATAAAACGACGGAACAAAAACCCTTCCCAACAGTATCCATAGAAAAGGAGCTTCGCAAATCCTACCTGGATTATGCCATGTCGGTTATTGTCGGCCGTGCCCTGCCCGATGTCCGTGACGGGCTTAAACCGGTGCACCGTCGGGCCCTGTACGCCATGCGTGAGCTCGGAAACACCTATAACCGGCCCTATATCAAATCAGCCCGTATTGTTGGTGACGTTATTGGTAAATATCACCCCCATGGCGACACGGCCGCCTACGACACTATAGTCCGGATGGCCCAGGATTTTGCCATGCGCTATCCCCTGGTTGACGGTCAGGGCAACTTTGGATCCATGGACGGCGATTCAGCTGCCGCCATGCGGTATACCGAAGCCCGGATGACCAGGCTGGACCAGGAGATAGTTGCCGACCTGGACAAGGAAACGGTCGATTTTGTCCCTAACTATGATAACTCCCTCCAGGAACCAACGGTTCTGCCTTCCAGAATTCCCAACCTGCTGGTTAACGGTTCTTCCGGTATTGCGGTTGGTATGGCCACCAACATACCGCCCCATAATCTGACCGAGGTCATGAACGGTTTGATTGCCCTGGTGGATGATCCGAGTATTTCCGTGCATCGGCTCATGGATATCATAACCGGGCCGGACTTTCCCACCGGCGCTTTTATCTGCGGCCGAGCCGGGATCCGGGAGGCGTATGAAACCGGTCGCGGCGTGGTGACCATGCGGGCCCGGACCCATGTGGAACAGCGGAAAAAAGGCGGTGAATCTATCATTATCACCGAGATTCCGTACCAGCAGAACAAGGCGTCTCTGGTGGAAAAGATAGCCCTGCTTGTCAAGGAAAAGCGGCTGACTTCCATATCCGAGGTTCGTGATGAATCGGACAGGCACGGACTGCGTATAGTTATAGAACTGAAAAAAGATGAAATACCTGACATCACCCTGAACCAGCTCTATAAAATGACGCCGCTGCAAAAATCCTTCGGCATTATTCTGCTCTGTATAGTCAACAATAAACCGGAAATTCTCAACCTCAAGCAGATTCTCGAGTACTTTATCGTCCACCGCAAGACTATAGTCTATCGCCGCACGGTCTATGACCTTCGCAAGGCCGAGGAGCGGGCCCACCTGCTCGAGGGGTTGAAAATTGCCATCAGTAACCTTGATAAAGTGGTGGAGCTGATCAAAAAATCCGCCAATCCTGCCGAGGCCAAGGCGGAACTTATCAAACGTTTCGAGCTTTCCGGGCTCCAGGCCCAGGTCATACTCGAGATGCGTCTGCAGCGGCTCACCGGTCTTGAGCGGGACAAGATAATAAGCGAGTACCAGGAGATAATGGAAAAGATATCCTGGTTCAGGAAGATATTAAGCGATGACAACGTGGTCCTGGAGATTGTGCGCGAGGAGTTTGAGAAGATTCGGGACGAGTACGGGGATGAGCGACGCTCGGAGATAATTGACGCCCCGGATGAAATACTGCCTGAAGATATGATCACCCCGGAGGAGATGGTTGTGACCGTCTCCCATGCCGGTTATATCAAGCGCAACCCTATTTCCCTCTATCGGGCCCAGCGTCGCGGTGGTAAGGGAGTCAAGGGAATGACCACCATTGAGGAGGATTTTGTCACCGATCTCTATACGGCATCAACCCTGGACACCTTCCTCTTTTTTACCAACCGGGCCCGGGTCTTCTGGCGCAAGGTGTATGAGCTGCCCCTTGCCTGCCGGGCCGCCCGGGGCAAGGCGGCTGTCAACCTCCTGGAACTGGGCGAGGGCGAGAAGCTGGCTGCCATCCTGCCGGTTGCCAACCTGGCGGAAGCGGACGAGTCCCAGACAGTCCTGACCGTGACCAAGATGGGGAGGATCAAAAAGACCAGCATAGCCGAGTATAAACGACCCCTTCGAAAGGGCAAGTTCGCCCTGACCATCAAGGAGGATGACGAGATATTGACAGCCTGTATAACTTCGGGCAACGATCATATATTCCTGGTCACCAAAAACGGCAAATCCATCCATTTTCATGAATCAGATGTCCGGACTATGGGCAGGCTGGCCGCAGGAGTAAAAGGAATTACCCTGGAGGAGGGTGACGAGGTGGTCGGCGCGGTGGTGCGTAACAGTGACGATTCGATCCTGACGGTCACGGAAAACGGATATGGAAAACGGACAGCCGTTTCCGAATACCGGATCCAGAAACGGGGCGGCAAGGGTATCTTTGCCATCAGCACCAGTGATCGTAACGGCAAGGTGGTCGGGGCTCTCCAGGTAACGGACGAGGACCAGGTCATGCTGATCGCCAATAGCGGCAAAGTCATCCGTATGCCCATGGACACTGTCCGGATCATTGGCCGCAATACCCAGGGAGTACGTCTTATCAACCTGGATGAAGGTGAACGGGTGGTGGCCCTGTCCATGCTGGCCAGAGGTTCCGAAGAGGTCGGGGATGAGATGTCGGGAGAAAGCGAGGGTGAAGAATAACCACGTAGCCGTCATCGGAGCGGGGAGCTGGGGCACGGCCCTGGCCAAACTGCTCGGAGATAAGGGAGAAAAGGTTTTCCTCTGGGGTCACCATCCGGAGCTCGTGGAGCGGTTGCGCCGTGACCGTGAGAACAAAAAATACCTTCCAGGCGCCCTTCTGCCCGAAACCGTCATGCCTGTAACAGAGTTGACCGAAGCTGTCTGTGAAGCCTGGTGCGTGGTCATGGTGGTCCCTTCCCATGGCTACCGGGCAGTGTTTGAACAGGTGGCCCCGCTGCTGGCCGACTCGACCCTGGTCGTGTCCGCGGTCAAGGGTATGGAAAACTCGACCCTGCAGACCATGACCCAGGTCATGGGTGATACCCTGAACAGACAGAACAATACCAGGTTTCTCCCCCTGGGCGTTCTCTGCGGTCCCAGTTTCGCGGCCGAGGTTGCCGCCGGTCAACCAACAGCCGTAACCGTATCTTTTCGGGACAGGGACGCGGCCTGTCAGGTACAAAAACTCTTTTCCACCTCTTTTTTCCGCGTCTATACCGGAACGGATGTGATCGGCATGGAGATCTGTGCGGCCATGAAAAACGTGATAGCCATAGCCGCCGGCATCGGCGACGGCCTGGGGTACGGACTCAACTCCCGGGCCGCACTTATAACCAGGGGCCTTGCCGAGATGACCAGACTGGGGATAAAAATGGGGGCGCAGCCGGCTACGTTTTCCGGGCTCAGCGGCCTCGGTGACCTGGTGTTGACCTGTACCGGGGGGTTAAGCCGGAACAGGGCCGTGGGTTTGAAGCTTGGGAAGGGGAAAACCCTGGAACAGATCCTCGAAGAGATGACCATGGTTGCCGAAGGAGTAAAAACAACCAGATCCTGCTATAACCTGGCCCGAAACTTTGAAGTGGAGATGCCCATCCTGGAGCAGACCTATCAGATCCTCTACGAGAACAAGGGGTGCCGTCAGGCGGTACAGGAGCTGTTTCAGCGCAGTCTCAAGGAAGAGAGCGAGAGTGTTCACAGTTAGCAACCAGTCACAGGGTAAAATGAAAAAAATGTATAAAACCGCTACGTTGTAAGCGGTTACAGGGCGCCTTGATTCTGAATCCGTGTCGCATCCGCTTACTTGCAACTCATCACCCAGGCGGGTTGTACCTGCCGGAAATCTGTACGTTTACTTTCCCATTTCGTCGGACCAGTCCTTGTCGGCAAACTCGGAGTGGTCCGGCTTTGGGGGCTTCTGCTCCAACAGCCTGTGCCTGAGCCAGGTCAGCACCTTGTCAAATTCCGCGGAAAACTCAGCGAGGGCCCTGCCCCGATGGCTTACCCTGTTTTTTTCCTCCATGGATACCTCGGCAAAGGTCTTGCCAAATTCGGGAAAGAAGAAAACCGGGTCATACCCGAAGCCGGATTGTCCGTGCCGCTTGGTTGTGATCTCGCCGTCACACCTGCCCTCCCAGGTCAGGGCCGGGCCTCCCGGAGTGGCCAGGGACAGGACGCAGGCAAAGTAGGCCCTGCGGTTTTCCTTGCCTTCCATCTCTTTGAGCAGTTTATCGCATTTTTCCGTGTCTGTCGCGTTTTCTCCGGCATAGCGGGCCGAGTGGACTCCCGGTTTTCCACCCAGCGCTTCAACCACCAGGCCGGAATCATCCGCCAGGCACGGCAGGCCCAGAACCCGGGCGTAGTGGGCCGCCTTTTTGTAGGCATTTTCATCAAAGGTGTCACCATCTTCCACCACACCTGGCAGGGGGCCGTAGTCGGCCAGACACTTGATTTCGACCGGTGCGTCCCTGAGCAGCTCCTTTATTTCCTTAACCTTGTTCTGGTTGTTGGTCGCCAGTACAATTATGTTGATCATGGTTTTTCCTTTTTTCGCAAAGATTTATCGTAGCGCTCCTGCTCGCTGTAGATGCAGCCGCAGTAGGGTTGCCGGTAGATACCCATATCCAGGGATCGGTCAATCCCTTCCTGCCAGCCCGTCCGGAAGTCCTCATAATAAAACCCTGTACCAGCGGCAGAACCAAGTTGCTCTCCCCTCTGCCTGATAAGCTTGTGATTCTGGTACCGGGAGTAAAGCAGGGTCGAGGTGAAGGCGTCAAAGCCACCCGCTGCAGCCCTGGCCGCCGCTTGCTCAAGGCGCATATCATAGCAGATGGCGCAACGGTTATCCTCATGAAAAACAACTCTGCGCAGATACTCTTTCAGGCCGTAGCCGGTATCAATTTTCACAGTAAACCCTTCCTGTTCGGCCACCTCCCTGAGAGCGGTTATCCGTCTTTTAAACTCCCGGTAGGGATGAATGTTTGGGTTGTAGAAAAACCCCTCGACCAGGTGGCCCTGCTCGCGCAGAATCTTTAAGGGATACAGGGCGCAGGGTCCGCAGCAGACATGGAGCAGAATCTTCATCACCTGCTTCCCTTGAACTGTTTGGGGTCGATCTTGTAGTTGTGGATCTTGTAGTTGATGATCCGCAGGCTGGTATCAAGGTATTTTGCGGCCCTGGTCTGGTTGCCCTTGTTTTTTTTCAGGGCGTCTATGATCAGTTCCCGCTCAAAATTTTCCACGGCCGTGGCCAGGCTCAGGGGCCTGTCCGGGTTAATGATGTCTCCGCTCTGCAGGGTCGGAGGCAGGTGAGTGGCCCGAATAGTGTTGTCATCACAGATGAGCACGGCCCGCTCCATACAGTTTTGCAGTTCCCGTACATTGCCGGGCCAGTGGTACTGCATGAGCAGATCAATTGCCGAGGTGGAAATCCGCTCTATGGTGCGGTTGTTTTCCCGGCTGAATTTTTCCAGGAAGTACTCGGCAAGCAGCAGGATATCTGTGCGTCTCTCCCGCAGCGGCGGCACATAGACCGGAAAAACGTTGAGTCGGTAATAGAGATCTTCCCGGAACGATCCCGCGGCAACCGCAGCCTCAAGGTCGCGGTTGGTGGCGGCAACAAGGCGAATGTCGGTGCTGATCACCTCGGTCCCGCCCAGGCGTTGAAAGGTCCGTTCCTGTATAACGTTGAGCAGTTTAACCTGCACGGACGGACTTACCTCGCTGATTTCGTCCAGAAACAGGGTTCCGCCCTGGGCCAGCTCAAAGCGTCCCGGCTTGCGGTCAATGGCCCCGGTAAAAGCACCCTTTTCATGTCCAAACAGCTCGCTCTCCAAAAGAGATTCCGGCAGGGCGCCGCAGTTGACTACGATAAAGGGGCCGTTGCTGCGGTTGGAGTTGGCGTGCAGGGCCTTTGCGATCATGGTTTTGCCGGTGCCCGACTCACCGCGCAGAAGGACCGTGGCGTTTGAATCTGCCACCCTGTGCACCATGTCAAAGACCTCCTGCATGCGCGAGGAGTTGCCAATGATCTCCTCAACCCTGTTTCTGGCAGTCAGCTCGCGTCGCAACTGCAGGTTTTCACTCCGCAGCTTTTCCTTTTCCTCGTTGACCTTGCGGACCCGCTCAACGGTCTGGGCGATGAGGCCGCTGACCACGGCCAGAAACCGCAGATCACCTTCGGCCCTGGTCCCGAAGTGTTCCCCGTAGTCCTGGTCAATGGACAGGGCGCCGATACACTGGCTGCCGATCTTGATGGGGACACAGAGAAACGAATTTTTTCTCTTACGCTCATCCCCCCGGGTCCTGGTCCGGTTCAGAAAGAGTGGTTCCGCGCCGATCTGCGGCACAATGACCGGTTCTCCGGTCACAACAACCTTGCCGGTGATCCCCTCCCCTATTTTGTATTTGCCCCGTCGTCGTGCCTCGGCTGTAATTCCGTGGGCAATCTCGATTTCCAGTTCACCGGTTGCCGGGTTGATGATGGTGACCGTGCCGTTCTCCATGCCCTTGGTCCGGGCCAGGGTTTCGACAACCTTGGCCAGGCTGTCCCGGATGTTGTGGGCCGATGCCAGGTGCCTGGTTATTTCATAGAGGCAGGCCAGGTTGTTTTGTTCGATCTCACGACTGTCAATCTTGGTGTCGATGCTTTCTGCCATCAGGTATCCAAAATAAGGAGGTTATTGACATGGTCCCCCTGAAATGTTATTTACTCAGCTTGCTGGAGGGATGGCCGAGTGGTTTAAGGCGGCGGTCTTGAAAACCGTTGAACGAAAGTTCCGTGGGTTCGAATCCTACTCCCTCCGCCAGTGACATCCCAGGTATGGAGAGATGACCGAGTTGGCCGATGGTGCTCGCCTGCTAAGCGAGTGTGGGGATAAAACTCCACCGAGGGTTCGAATCCCTCTCTCTCCGCCACCCTTTCCCGGTTCTCCTTACCAGCCCCAGAGCAGGCTGCGCTTGACCCAGCCGGTTACCCCCCTGTCGTGTCGGACCTTGACCCAGCCATTTTTTTGTTCAACTGTTTTGAACACAACCCCGTAGTAGGCCTTGGCCACTATCCGATACTTTGTCCCGGGTCCGCTGCGCACATTGATTCTTTTTTTAGAGTTTTTGTGAACCTTGACGATCATGTGCGGTTTCCTGTTTACAACGTCCCGGTGGACCCAGCCGATGGTTCCCTCAAAATCACGGACCCGGTACCAGGAACCCGAGCGTTTCAGCACCTGGAGGGGAAATCCCTTGCCTAACTCCCACATCACCCGGTAGTTGGTGCCCGGGCCCGAACGCATGTTGACCCCGTCACCGGCAATGCTGAGCATCAGTGCCTGTGCCTGTGAAACCGGGATCAGCAGCAGGCCAACCAGGGTCAGGAAAAGAACAAGTCGTATCTGTTTTTTTCTCATGGTGCTTCGGATACTTTTCTGGGTCGCGCTCTACCTGCCAGGGGCAGCCCCGCCACTTCGACGGATATGGCGCCGTAGGTACAGGCCTGGGTCATACATTTCAGACAGCTTATACACTCTGTGCTGTCTGGTGTCTCGTTAAAATTGATGTCCATGGGGCAAACATGGTGACAGGCGCCGCACTGGGTGCAGTTTTCCTCGTGCAGTTTCAGTTTGACCAGTCTGTAGCGGTTGAAAATCCCGTAAAAGGCGCCGAGCGGGCAGGTAGTCCGGCAGAAGGGCCGGGATGCGAGAACACTCCACACCGTGAACAGCACCAGGATGCTTATCTTGTTCCAGTAGAGCCAGCCAATGGTTGTTTTCAGTTCCGGCTGCAGGAGGATCATGGGGATGCCCGCCTCAAGGGTTCCGGCCGGGCAGACGTACTTGCAGAACCAGGGTGCGCCCAGACCGAACTCGTCAACCATCACCAGGGGAAAAATGACCACGAACAGAGCAAAAAAACCGTATTTGAACCAGTTGAGTACATGCGGTATCTTGTACTTTTTTGACGGGATTTTATGGAGCAGTTCCTGGAACAGGCCGAAGGGACAGGCCCAGCCGCAGACAAACCGTCCCACCGTGGCCCCGAGCACGCCCATGGCCCCGACCACGAAGGTGCCGACATAGTAGCTGCCTGTTTCCAGGGAGAAACGGATACCCAGCAGAAGCTGCTGCAGGCTGCCCAGGGGACAGTATGTAGTTGCCGCGGGACATGAGTAGCAGTTCAGGCCGGGTGAGCAGATGACCTTGAGGGGTCCCTGGTAGATGTTATGAGTAACCGGGAAGCCCCAGAAGCCGTTGACAAGAAAGGTCCAGAAGACCTGGACCAGTTTTCTGATCGTTTCCATAGCGTGCGCTCCCCTACCCTATGCCGATACAGGACAGGCAAATAGACTTGGCCTGTTCAAGCACCCGGCCCGGTTCTCCCAGGGCGATGCCGATCAGAACCAGCGCCAGAAACAGAAACATCAGAACAAACGGTGCTGTGCGTATTTTTGTTTTCTTTTTCATCCTTTT
>JAJRTB010000131.1 GCA_024278495.1 Deltaproteobacteria bacterium | reverse complement strand
TCAGGGGCACCGCATCTTCGCACGGTCGCGACTGCCCGCATAGTCGGCTATAGCGGTCAGTCGCGCCTGCACGAATCTGCGGCACCCCTGACCACTTATAAAGTATGGGTAGGTAAAGTCGCAGAGTTACAAACCCTGTGACGAGTTACTGATGGGGCCGTGGGCATGTAGTTTGTTATGCACTGCGGTTCGGGCGCTTCCGATGGGTCGCAGGTGCCCCCCCCGCAGGGCACCATGGGGAATCGTTGTGCCGATGATCTGTTTCTGCGGCGTGTCGGGATTTGAATTGACAAGTAACCCGTTATTGTATAGCATTAACGGTGTTTGCAATAGGCTGATTTTGCTAGAGAAAAATAGGAGCTGGGTATGCGGAAGTTCATAACTGAGTTGTTCGGCAAGTCCCCCTTTGGCCCCATAGTTGAGCATGGCAAAAAGGTTCATGAGTGCGTTGAGCTCCTGTGGCCGCTTATGGAAGCGTTGATAGATGAGGATCATGATCAGATACGGGCGCTCCATTCCAGAATGTCCCGGCTTGAATATGAGGCCGACCTGATAAAACACGAGATTCGGGGATTTATCACCCAGCGTTCTTTTCTCCCGGTGGACCGTTCGGATCTTATCAATTACCTCGAGCACCAGGAGAAAATAGCGGACCACGCCGAGGATTTTGCCGTGATCCTGACTTTGCGTAAAACCGTGGTCAATCCTGACCTGCATGATTATTTTTTTGAATATCTGCACCAGGTGTTTCAGGTCAGCGGCAGTCTGCTGACCGCGGCTGTTGAGTTCAAGAATCTCGCCGAGACCGCCTTTGGCGGCGCTGAAGCTCGAGAAATCCTTAAACTGATCGAAGGGTTGAACGAGGAGGAGTGGAAGGCGGACAAGTTGTCCCGCAAGCTCTCCCGCATGGTCTTTGCCCTGGAAGGTTGCGAAGATATTCTCAATATTCTTTTTTACGAAAAGATGATTCTCAAGCTTGGCTCAATTGCCAACCAGGCTGAAAATGCCGGGGATTACCTGCGGGTCATGATAGAGAAAGGGTGATTTGCACCGTTCCCCCGGAACTTCTGAACATATTTCCACACATCTCTTTTTTAACCCCTAAAGAACAGAGCGCAGACGATGGATTTGTATATAATTGGTTTCGCGGCCGTACTGGGTCTGTACATGGCCTGGAATATCGGCGCCAATGATGTGGCCAATTCAATGGCCGATGCTGTCGGTTCCAGGGCCATATCAATTCGAAATGCCGTTATCGCCGCCGGGATATGCGAATTTGTCGGAGCGGTTCTGGTCGGCGCCAGTGTGACCGACACTGTGCGCAAGGGGATCGTTGACCCGGCCGTGCTGGCGACTCTTCCCGGGATTACACCCCATGACGCCGCCGTGATTCTGGTTATCGGCATGTCGGCCGCGCTTCTGTCCGCCGCGTTCTGGCTGAACTTTGCCACGGTTTTCGGGATGCCGGTTTCCACGACCCATTCAATTGTCGGCGCGGTTGCCGGTTTTGGTCTGGCCGCGGCGGGCTGGAGCGCGGTGAACTGGGGAAAGATGAGCCAGATTGTCGCCTCCTGGTTTATTTCTCCCCTGGCGGGCGGGTTTCTTGCCTATATCATTTTTATCTATATCAGCAGGGCGATCCTGGGCCAGGAAAAGCCGGCCCGGGCCGCGATACAACACATGCCCTACATAGTTTTTCTCATGTCGGCTGTTGTCCTGCTGGCAACAATTTACAAGGGGCTCAAGCACGTCATCAGGAATCTTGACTGGCTGACTGATACCCGGGCTTTGCTTCTTTCTCTTTTTCTGGCGGTTGTTGCCGCTGTATTTTACAAATTCTATGCCCGGAAAAAACTTGCGGGAAAGAGCGATGAGAGCCTTGGAGAGCAGCTTGAAGCCGTTGAACAGGTCTTTGTGCCCCTGGTCGTTATCAGTTCCTGCTCCGTTGCCTTTGCCCACGGCGCAAACGATGTTGCCAATTCGGTAGGCCCCCTGGCAGCCGTTGTCAGTATTCTCAAGACCGGGGTAGTCGACACCAGGGTGCCGGTTCCCCTGTGGATTCTGGTTCTGGGCGGCACCGGTATCGTGCTGGGGCTTTCCACGTACGGTTACCGGGTCATGATGACCGTGGGGACGAAAATTACCGAAATAACTCCTTCGCGGGGAGTTGCCGCGGACATTGCCGCGACGGCGACCGTCCTCATCTGTACCCGGCTTTCCCTGCCGGTCTCAACCACGCATACCCTGGTCGGAGCCATCCTCGGTATCGGCCTGGCCCGGGGGCTTGGCGGGATCAACCGGCGGATCGTCTCGACCATCTTCGGCTCCTGGCTTTTCACCGTGCCGGCCGCCGCCCTGATGTCCGCCATTCTTTTTATCATCGGCAGGATATTGTTCTTTGACCTGGTCAGCGCCGTTATCACCGGTTGACAGGTCCTGGCTGTGAACCGTCATTATCGCGGTATTACCGGTGATACTTAAGCCTTGATCCCTTGCCTTTTCCGGTGCCAGCCGTTGCAGTTGCAGGAAAGGAGTGCTCACGGATTGTGGATAAAAAAAAGGCTGCTCATCTGAGCAGCCTTTGTCACTTCAACCGGTGAGAACTGTCGGCATGTTACTTCTTCTTGGGATGACAGGTTCCGCATTTCGTCGGCGCCTTGTTGGCCTTATGACAGTCTTTGCACAGGGCGTGACCTGCTTTCTTGGTCCACGCGCCCGCGGCAAAGTTAGCGTCCTTGTGACATTTGTCGCACTCAATGCGCGCCTGATGATTGGCATGCGGGAACAGGGCCGGTTTTTTGGCAGCCTCTGTCTTGAGAGTGATCTCAGCAGGTCCCTTGTCCTCAGCCATGCTGATGCCGGCTGCAGCTGTTACGCAAAGAAACGCGGCCGCTACTCCGTAAATCAATACCTTCTTCATGTTTCCTCCTTTCCCTGATTAATAAATTGATTTTGAGATTTCAGTGAACATTTGTCTCAACACTCGACTTTATAATGAGTTTGGCCTCAGTTGTCAAGGAGCGATTGGGGTGTGTAATAGTTGTAGGAAAACAAGAGCTTGCTCTGCCTTTCCCGGTCACACTCATCGTCAACTTGATCCGTAACTGTGGAGCCCGGACAACAGGTAGTTGACGCCGAAATAGGTGAAAAAGACTGAAATGAACCCCAGTATTGCCAGCCAGGCAATACGGGTACCGCTCCAGCCCCTGGTAAAACGGGCATGCAGGGTCGTGGCGTAGAGAAACCAGGTGATAATGGACCAGGTTTCCTTGGGGTCCCAGCTCCAGTAGGTGCCCCAGGCCTCGTTGGCCCAGATGGCGCCTGTTATGATCCCGGCGGACAACCAGAGGAAGCCGAAGACTATGGTTTTATAGGTCATGTCGTCAATGAAGCGGAGCTCGGGCAGGGAACCGGTGAGGGAATCCTCGGGGAGCTTTTTGGCCAGGGCCGATTTTTTCAGCAGGTACATAACCCCGAGGCCGGCGGCCATGGCAAAGGCTCCATATCCGATAAAGCAGGTCAGGACATGGGCAATAAGCCAGTTGGACTGCAGGGCGGGGATTAGCGGGCTGATTTCCTGGTTCATGGTTTTAGAAAATGACGCGTATGCCATGGCCACAAAGGCAAAGGGCACGACAAAGGCGCCGATCACCCTGTTTTTGAACCTGAATTCCATGAAGAGGTAAAAGGCGCCGATACACCAGGCAAAAAAGACCAGGGATTCATACATGTTGGTCAGCGGCGCATGGCCGATTCCAAGCTGATACGATTCCTGCCAGCGCAGTCCCATTGCCACGGTCAGGGTCAGGGTTCCCAGGGCGCAGAGCGCCGTGCCTATGGGGCCTATCTTTTTGTTTTTAAAGATGAACAGGGCAATATAAAACGCCGATGAAAGGAGATACGCCAGGGTCGTGATACCGAAAAACTGTGAACTGTTCATAATTGCTATCCGTCTTGTATGGTAAATATGATGGGCTCGCACAAAGCCGCCAGCACCGGCCGAGCGCTATTATAAATCAAGAAGCTACGTAACTCGTCACAGGGTTTGTAACTCTGCGATTGTACCTACCCATACTTTGTAAGTGGTCAGGGGTGCCCCTGATCACTTACGAAGCTACAGGGCTTTTCGTAACCAATAAAAGGTCAAGTGAAAAATTGCAGACAACCGCTACCTTGTTAGCCTTTTTGTGGCTCCGGCGACAAATACACGTTTCTGCGCTCCCTGGTCAAAACAGTCGTTTTTCAGAGGCCTTGATCGGCCTGCTTGAAATCATCCACCAGATCTGAAAAGGTTTTTTCAAAACCCAGTTTATTCTTATTCGCGTTGCCTGCGAAAAGGACAACTGTTCGGCCGTCCTCTTCCCTGATGACTGCCCAGAGCTTGCGGTGCGACATGAAAAAGGCGACATACAGGCCGATCAGCATCAGGCCGCAACCGATATAGACCCACCAGACCCCGGGATCCTTGGCTACCTGCAGGCCTGTCGCGTACAGTTGTTTGGCCGACAGGGTATATTCGCCCGAGGGACGCTTGATAATGGCTTCCCGTCCCGGTTCAAGCCAGAATTTTGCAGGCTCGGCCTGGTCGTCGGTAAACCAGATCTTGAAACGCTGAACAGCCTGGCCGCGTGTTTCCATGTTGATAATGCCAAATCTGAGACCGGCCTCCTTCCAGGTGATCTGGCGTGCCGCCGGAGTCAGCTCGGTCCGGGAGAGGCCGGTTGCATTGTTCCTGATGGTCAGGATAAAGTCGTTGTACGGCTGGTAACTGGACTGATAAAAGGTAATGCCCCGGTAAATAAGCGGTTCATTGACTTCGATCCGTTTCTGCAGCACAACCTTGCCGTTTTCAAGCACGGTCAGGTCTGAAAGGTACTCCTTGGGCATTCCGTTTGGGTAGTAATGTATATCAAAGAAATCACAACGGATCGTGAAACCGAGGTCAACAGGCTTGCCGTCTGCGAACGAGTAAATAACGTCTGACTGCTGGCCCTCCGGCAGCATGATGCTGCCCTTGAAGGCGTAATTGGGGTTGCCGATCAGCTTGGCGATCCGTGGGGAACCGATAATGGCGCCAACCAGAATCACAAGGATGCTTGTATGGACGATATAGACACCGAAACGTGTCCAGGCCCCCTTCTGGGCAAAGAGGAGCGTGGCGCCGTCTTTTTCCCGCCGACTGGTTTTCCAGCCCTTGCCGGACAGAAATGCAGCGGTGCGTTCGGCTACCTCGTCCCGGCTCCCTTCAACCGCAAAGGTTTTGCCGACCTTCATTTTGGCGAGGCGGTCCAGGCCGGTTTTCAGATTGTCCATGGTCACCAGACGCCAGGCGTTGGGGATACGTTCAATACTGCAGACAATCAGGTTGAGGCTGAACAACCCCAGCAGGATCATAAACCACCAGGAGTTGTACATGTCCGGTATGTTTAAGGTCTGCATCAGCCTGGCCAGGTTGGGACCGTATTGCTGGACATAGAATCCGGCGGTTTCATTCTGGGGGATAATGGTCCCGATAATGGATGTCGCGGCAAGGGTCAGGAGGAGAAACAGGGCAAGTTTCACCGAGGCGAACAGGGCCCAGAATGGATTTTTCTTTTCTACAGTCATTGTTGATTGCGGTTTATGGGATTATTGGCATGATTACCGAGCTCGTATAATAAAGGCTTTTTTGCTACCATGTACCATTTCCGGTGTCAACCGGAAACGGTTTCATTTT
>JAJRTB010000130.1 GCA_024278495.1 Deltaproteobacteria bacterium | reverse complement strand
ACCGGCCGCCCCTTTCCCAGAATGATCATGCACCCCACCGTCCCCGACCTGGACGGCCGGGTGCTGGACGACCCCAGGTTTAACTGCGTCCAGGGCACCAATAAAAACCTTTTTGTCGCCATGGTTGAGGCAACTGAAAAGGCCGGCGAAGGTTTTGTGGATTACCTCTGGCCCAAGCCCACCAAAGAGGGGTTGACCCCGGACCAGCCCAAAACTTCCTTTGTCAGACGATTCGAACCCTTTGGCTGGATTATAGGAACAGGCAAATACATTGATCAAATTGACAAGACTACCGCCCTGAAAAAACAGCACAATGAAAAACTGCTCACAGAACTGATCCTGCAGATTGTTCTGATATCATTGGCTGTTGTTGTCATTGCGGTCTTTCCGATTTTCTACCTCTCAAAGAGGCTTGTCGACCCGATCCTGGCCTGTATCAATTACGCTGACGAGGTTGAGAGCGGCAACCTCTCCGGCCTGATTGACTTCAAGAGGCGGGATGAAACCGGTTCCCTGGCCCGCGCTCTCAATAAAATGGTGCACACCATCCGCTCGATCCTGTCAGAGGTGTACCAGCACTCGGCCCTGGTGGTCCTGGCCTCGAATAAACTCGCCTCCACATCTGAGGCCATGACGCGAACATCCGCTCAAGTCAGAAAAAAAACAAGATCTGTCGCAAATGCCGCCAAACAGGCATCCGTCAATATTTCATCGGTCTCGGACACCGTTGTTTCCCTGGCTGGGCGGGCGAGCAACATTGCCGTCAGCACGGGTGAAATGGCCGGGGATGTCAACTCTGTTGCCACAGCGGTAGAACAGATGGCAAGCTCCTTTCAGGAAGTTTCACGTCACTGTGCCAATGCTCAGCAAATTTCGGAAAAAAGCCTGCAGACAAGCGACCAGGCGTCATTCAGAATCAATGAACTCAGTGAGGCCTCGCAGAACATTGGTAATGTCATCCGTTTGATCGAACAGATAACGGAACAGACCAAATTGCTGGCCCTGAACGCGACTATTGAAGCCGCCCGGGCCGGAGAGGCGGGCAAAGGTTTTGCCGTGGTCGCGGGCGAGGTGAAAGAACTGGCCAACCAGACTGCCCGGGCTACCGAGGAGATCGCTGCGCGGATCCAGGAAATCCAAAGCCAGACTGAAGACGTGGTGCGCATGATCCAGCAGGTATCCATCAACAGCCAGGACCTCAATGACATCAACACCAACATCGCTGTCACGGTTGAGCAACAGTCAGCAACTACTTCTGATATTGCCGAAACCATCGCCGGAACGGCGGAAAAGGCGGCCCTGGTTTCCGCCGACGTGCAGGAGACGACCAGCGCGATCAAGAATGAAATAACCCCCAATATTCAAAAAGCCGCCGCCAAGGTTGCCGACGTGCATGAGGGTATCCGGGACGTCCTGCAAGGGGTGCGTAAAAACGCGGGTGCGGCCGAAGGAAACGTTGCCTTTTCCAGGGAACTGGCCCGGGTTGCCTCAGAGCTGCGCACCAGTTTCAGCGAGTTCAACCTGGGATACCGCAAGTTTGATATCGGCATGATCAAGGCCGCCCACCTGGCCTGGAAGCTCCACCTGGAGGCCATGCTCCACAAGGGTGTCACCCTCTCGCTTGACGAGATTCCTGACCACACCCAATGCGATTTCGGCAAATGGCTGGCCACCCCGGAGGCCCGGGATCTGGAACATCTTGAAGCGTATCCGCGGATGATCAGGCTCCACGAACAAATTCACAGCCTGGCCCACAGGATAGCGGAACTCTACCACCAGGGACATCAGGATCAGGCCGCCTCGGTGATGGACGAGTTCAAGACAACGAGCAAGGAACTTTTTGCCGCCCTGGACGAGCTCTATACCTGCTGAGCCTCACCGGGGAAATCAGTCAAGCAACCGTTTCTGTCCTTCCAGGGACTGGATCCAGCCGATGGCCTGGGTGACTTCCAAAACACCCATATACGAGCCGTCGTCCCCGTAAACAGGAAAGTAGCGGATCAGGATCTTGTCATCCCGAAAATCTATCCAGAATTCCGCCTTGTCCCGGGTCTTGTTTTTAAATCCTTCCACAATGGTATTGACCGTGTCCACGCTCTTTTCCGGGTGGCACTTCGCCACCTTGCGGCCAATGACCGACCGGGTGCGCGGGAACAGCTTTTCCCGGTCCAGCCGGTTGAAATAGGCCACCGTATCATCGGCGTCGACAAAGGTCACTTCAAACGGCATGGCCTCCATGATGGCATGTATCTGGGCATACGAAAGGTTTTCGATCAGCTTTTTCTGAACCTCGGCCCCTTCCTCAACCTCTTTGAGCATCTGGGCAAACTTCTGCCGGGCGCCGGGCCCATAGGCATCCTGGTCGATCCGGATGAACCCATCAAGCAACGCGTTATTATTTTCCTCATCAATGACCTTCCGGCCCATATTATAGAGAACGTCATTCTCCTTCCAGATATGCTCGGCCCTGATCCTGAGATACTCCAGCCCCTTGCTTTTAAACGCCTCCTTCTCACTGTCCGGGGCGTCCGCCAGGGTTCCGGCCTGCATAATCATGGCTGAAAGCAGTTCCCGTTCAGCCTGATGCTCCATGAGCATGACCCCCAGGGGACCGCCCTCTACCGGAATCCCCTTCTCCCCCATCAGGGGAAAGAGCAGTTCCTCCTCCTTGGTGTTGTGGATTTTGTCTCCAAACTCCAGGAGAAAATCCATGGCCCGAACCATCTGCACCGGGTCCTTCGCGGCCTGGTCAAGATTCTCAAGGCAGCCCTTCAAGACCGCCATGCCCCGTTCTATCATCTCATGTTCGGCAACCAGGAAATCATCCCATCTTGTCCACTCCATCACACTCCTCCTTACACGCATCACAGGGTTTATACCTGTTGGTTTCACCTGTCACAAACTTGTACATGGTCAAGGACCCGCAGGCTCGTGCAGGCGTGACTGGCCGCTGGTAAGCAACCGGCAGGGAGACTCCGACAGTTTATCTGTGCGGAAAGTCACGTCCGCGCGAAGATGCGGTGCCCCTGATCACGTACCAGGTTCCAGGTTTTTGATTTTATCTTCTATTATACACCTTTCCACCAGACTAGCCTGAAAAAATCTCTTTGACCTTGACCTGCATCAATTGTAACCCGTCACAGGGTTTGTAACTCTGCGATTGTACCTACCCATACTTTGTAAGTGGTCAGGGGAGAGCGCATCCCGCAATGCGGGCCGGAATGTTCAAAGGGGACAAGGGAGACGCGGGAGCAACGTACCCCTTTACCAGGTCACGGTGAGACGCAGGCCGTAAAACTGCCCGGACCGGGAGCCGACATCGCTCCCGGCCGGGGCGCTGCCAGCCCGCCGCACCAGCAGAGGGGCCATGTTGACCTCAATATCATCCGAGGAAAAAACATAACGGGCCAACTTTTTGATGGGCGGCACAATATAGCCAAACGGGTCAATGGCGACAAGACAGGCGGTTCCAAGGATACGACTCCCAAGGACCCGATCGTCATTTCTGTGAATGCGGTGCTCAAGAGGCAGGAGAACCTCTGCCACGGCCCAGCCCAAAAGCGGGGTAAAAATCATATCCTGGATGGAGACGGGCTCAGCCCAGGCCTCAAGCGCGATTTCGTAAAAGGCCGAGATGGAAAAGGAGAACCAGAGCGATTCCAGCCGGGAATAGCCGTAATGACGGGCGTAAATAAAATATGTTGAACCAAAATAGGGATGGCCGATGTAGTTGATCCAGGCATCATCGCTGTCCCATTGCCAGCCCGCAACATTATCCGTCCATTCCTCCCAGCCGCGCTCCAGGGTAATATCATCCCGCTCCCAGTTGGAAACGTCTTCGGGCAGCAGGTAAATCACGCCCAGGACCGCAAAGGCCGGCACCAGAAAATAAGCCCCGTCCTCGAGCAGGATCGAATAGCGGCCCAGGACCCCGTCCTGGCCGGGAGGTTCCAGATCATCATAGTACCGGTTCAGGTCAAACCCCTCCTCCTCGCCGCTTAAAAAAAGGGTCATGGCATCCAGGCCGTTTCCAAGGGCCCGGTCAAGCACCAGGGGCTCCGGGCAGTCACGCAGCCTGCAGGAAGTGGTCTCGTCTTCGGAATCCCAGTCACGGCCGCCATGCCAGTCTGCTTCCGCATGAGCGGAAACAGCCCAGGCCAGAAGAAGCGCCAGCGAAAGACCCGTGCGAAAAAACAACGTGCGAGCGCGCATCAATGGAGACGTGGAGGATATGTCAGGTCGTGATACGTTCAATCGGCGGAACCGCTTTTTTTCAGAATGGTGTCAACCTGCTCAGCAAGGGAAAGGACCTTCTGCTTGACCGGTTTCTCAAAACTGTCCCGCCACTGTTCCCGGGTCAGCTCCTGTCGCAGGAAGCCCTCAACGTTAAAAAACGGATGCCAGCAAATCAGGGTTCTCGTACAGGGAAGCCCGAAATTCTCTTTGCGACAGTAGGAGAAGTGGATCTGGTGCCCCAGCCTGGCGCACCTGATCTGAAAGGAGTCGCCGGGGGGCAGTATTGTGCTCTTCATCATCGATACGGAACAAAGGATCAGGGCACATGCCCAACACCCGGATAATTACAATCAGCCGGCATCAAAAAAAGTTAATATACTGCCTGGACAGACAAAATTTCAATACAAATTACGATGGAAGTGAACGCACGGATCCGGAGATTCATATTTGTCTTGGCGCGTGGTTTGTGCTATTGCACAGAGTCAGGAGAACACAAGAATGAAAAAACGGCTCACTCTTTCAGTCCTGCTTACGCACTTT
>JAJRTB010000003.1 GCA_024278495.1 Deltaproteobacteria bacterium | reverse complement strand
GGCTACGGCAACACGGTCATCATAGATCATGGGCTCAAGTATTATTCCGTTACCACGCGGATGGAAAAAATCCTGGTCAGGGAGGGGGACCGGGTGGACAAAGGCACGATTATCGGCAGGGCCGGGGATATTGCCACCCTCTTCGAGAAAGGGCTCTACTTTGAAATCAGACGGGATACCGAACCGGTTGATCCCCTTGACTGGATCACCATGGACGGCCTGACCATCAGGGAACAGGCGGCCAAAGAAGAACAGAATACACAGTAGCCCGCACGATTTTCCTACAAAAAAAATGCAATCGTTCGTATAATCTGCTAAGAATTTTCCGGTACGGTTCGCCGGGGAACACCCGTATATAACCACTCTACCCGCAAGCTGGAAAGACCTATGAAAATCGCCCGACTTCTGATCCTTGCCCTGTTGCCGCTGGTTGTTACCCCGGCCTGGGCCGATAAAAATACCCAAAGAGAGGAAACCTACAGGAACCTCGAGATTTTCTCCAATGTCCTGATGATGCTGCAGCAGCATTACGTGGACGAGATCGATCCCCAAGAGGTGATTACCGGCGCCATCAACGGCATGCTCACCTCGCTTGACCCCCACTCATCCTACCTGACCCCGGAAGATTTCAAGGAACTGCAGGAAGAGACCCACGGCAGTTTCAGCGGCATCGGTATTGAAATAACCATCAAGGACGGCATCCTGACTGTGGTCTCGCCCATTGAAGACACCCCGGCTTACCGCGCGGGCCTCAAGGCAGGCGACCAGATCATCCGGATCGACGGCAAACTCACCAAGAACATGACCCTGATGGACGCGGTCAAACTGTTGCGGGGGAGGCAGGGGACCAGTGTCAACATTTCCGTTTTCCGGTCTTCCTGGCAGGAACTCAGGGAGTTCACCCTGGTCCGGGATGAAATCCCGGTCCATAGCGTCAAGTCAATGGAACTGCGTCCGGAAGCCTTTTATGTCCGTATTTCAAATTTCCAGGCCAACACCAGCCGTGACCTGCGCACGGCGCTAAGCGACCAGAACGCGAAGGCTCCGATCCAGGGGCTGATTCTTGATTTGCGCAATAATCCCGGCGGCCTGCTTGACCAGGCCATCAAAGTGGCGGATCTCTTTCTCGATACCGGTATCATCGTCTCCACCCGGGGCAGAAACCCGGACCAGGACCTCAACTTTGAAGCGACTCCCAATGAAGAGGAGGACCGGTATGACTTTCCGGTCATCGTTCTGGTCAACAGCGGCTCTGCCAGCGCCTCGGAGATTGTGGCCGGTGCCCTGCAGGATCACGGCCGGGCCCTGGTCATCGGCACGGAAACCTTTGGCAAAGGCTCGGTCCAGACCATCATCCCCATGCCCAACGGAGCCGGGCTCAGGTTGACAACGGCAAAGTACTACACTCCCAGCGGCGACTCCATCCAGGCCAGGGGCATCAAGCCTGACATCACCGTCCCCTTTATCGTGCCCGAGAATGACCGGCATGCGCGAAAGAACGGGCCGACCCTGCTCAGGGAAAAGGACCTGCCCAATCACTTTGAGAATGACAGACAGGACGGCAAAGAGGACACGGGTGATCCCGGCCGGGATCTTTCCGAGGCTGAAAAAAAGCTGCAACGGGACAATCAGCTGCGCACCGCCCTGTACATTCTCAAAGGCATGGAAATGGTCAGCCGGAACAGGACGGCCATGGGCAAGACATCGCCCGAAAGCGGGGGCAAGGGTCAATAAACGCCTGTATCGGCCGCTCCCCCCTTCAGCGCGACAGGCCCAGTTCCCGGAGGATACTTTCGTTTCTGGTCCATTTCTTTTTGACTTTGACCCAGAGGCGCAGGGATACCCGACGGCCGAGCATTTCGGCAATTTCAGGCGCAGCCTTTCGCCTGATCTCGGCCAGCATGCTCCCCTTTTTGCCGATGATGATCCCTTTCTGGGAAGGCTGCTCAACCAGGATAACGGCATGGATCACGACCGGCCTGTTATCGTCGGGTTCCTGAAAGGCTTCGATCATGACCGCGGTCGAATAGGGGACCTCTGCCCGGGTCAGCATGAACACCTTTTCCCGGATCATTTCCGCGGCTATAAACCGCTCGGTGGCGTCTGTGGGGATATCGTCCGGATAGTAGCGGGGACCGGCGGGAAGCAGGCTGACCAGTTCCGTGACCAACATATCGGTCCCGTCTCCCTGAAGGGCCGAGACCGGGACAACGGAAGCAAAGGGGTACAGGTCACGATACCACTCCATGAGCGGCAGCAGCTCTTCCCTGGCCACCAGGTCGATCTTGTTCAGGGCCAGAACTACCGGCACCCGGACCTCACGCAGGTACTCGCCAAATTCGCGGCCGATCTTTGCCAGGCGATCCGGATTGTTCCGGGTTGCGTCGGCCAGAAAGAGGACCACGTCAGCCTCGGCCAGGGTATCGAGGGCCACCCGGACCATTTCCCGATTCATCAGCTCCCGGGGTTTATGCAGACCCGGAGTGTCGAGCAGGATGATCTGACAGGCCTCGCCGGTCAAAACGCCGAGGATCCGGTTCCTGGTCGTCTGGGGCTTGGGCGTGACAATGGCAATCTTCTGCCCCAGGAAATGATTGAGCAGGGTAGACTTGCCGGCATTGGGCGGCCCGATCATGGCCACGACCCCGGACCGGTGGGGAGCGGCAGGATTTGAATCAGAAGTGGAAAAGGGTTCCGTCATAATGGTCCAGGAAAATAATGACAAAGTGACACATACCTGCTACAGCTCCATAGTTTACCACGAACAGACAACCCAAGACAACGTGTTTTAATGGAATCTCTCGTACCCGGAAGCCTCGTTGAATTTATCGATACCGGCGCCTTTGTCTGCGCCTATGTCTCGGAACAGTCAGGTTCCCGACTCCGCCTCCTGACCCAGAACGGTCGTGAGCTGAAGATCCCTGCCTCACGGATCGTTACTGTTTCCCGGACCCGCCATCCCCTGGACAACGGCCGTGACGCGCTGGTGGCGCAATTACAGCAGACCGCCCAGACCCGCCGGGAAATGGCCGAGACCCTTGACCTGCGCGAACTCTGGGAGATCGCCTGTGAAGAACCGGTGGCTGAGTTTTCTGTCTCCTTTCTGGCCGGGATGGTGTTCGGCGACCAGGTGACCGATGATCAGGCCGCGGCCTTCCTGCGGGCTGTCCTGGCCGACCGTCTCTTTTTCAAATTCAAGGGGGGGCGGATCATCGTCCACAGCCCGGAACAGGTTGACCGGATCCGGCACCAGCAGGAAAAAGAGGCTGAGAAAAAACAACTGCTGGCCGAGGCCTCCCAGGCCCTCCGTGAAATCATGCGGGGAAATGATCCGGGCGACGAGTCCTGGCCCGGGCGGAGCCGGGTACTGAAATGGATTGAACAGGCCAGTCTCTTTGGCAGCGAGAGTGAACAGTGGGACCTGGTCCGCCAGATACTCAGGGAGTCCGGCCTCACCGGTCCGCACGACACCTACCTGCTTCTGGTCCGGGCCGGAGTCTGGCGTGAGCATGAAAATATTCCCCTGCTCAGATCCGGCCATCCCCGTACCTTCAGTGAGGAAATCCTGGCCCGGGCCGGACAGCTGGCGGAAACGGCCGAAGCCGACCTCCTGGCCGACCCGAAACGACTCGATCTTCGGGACAAAGATGTCTTCACCATTGACGGTGAAGGGACCCGCGACTTTGACGACGCCCTCCACATCGAGCAGGTGGACGACGGTATCCTGATCGGGATCCATATTGCCGACATCACCCATGTCATCACCCCGGCGGACCCCCTCTTCAAAGAGGCCGAGGAACGGGCTACCTCCCTCTACTTTCCCGAGGGGCAGATCCCCATGCTGCCGGAATCCCTTTCCCAGGACACCTGCAGCCTGATCTGCGGCAAGGTGCGGCCGACCATCAGTTTTCTGCTCAACCTGTCGCCAACGGGAGAGCTCCTGAGCTCGAAGATTACCCCGGGGATTGTCCGGGTCCGGGACCGGCTCATCTATTCGGAAGTTGACCGGATCATAGACAGTGATCCTCGCCTCGGCCCCCTGCACGCACTCTGTCAGCGCCTCCGGCTGAAGCGCCTGGAAAGCGGCGCCCTGTTTCTGCCCATGCCTGACGTCAATATTTCCCTGGCAGAAGACGGAGAGGTCACCATCAGCCTGGATCCGGTGGACACTCCGGCCCGGGCCCTGGTAGCGGAGCTTATGATCCTGGCCAACAGCGTGGCCGCAACATACCTGGCCGATCAGCAGGCGCCCGGACTGTTTCGTTCCCAGGGCCCCTGCCGCAAGCGAATCGTCAGCGGCCTCAACGACGGCATTCCCCGCATCGCGGCCCAGCGGAAATTCCTGGCCAGGGGCAACCTTGGCACACGGCCCCAGGCCCACAGCGGCCTGGGCCTGACCTGCTATACCACGATCACCTCACCGATCCGGCGTTTCCTTGATATGGTTATGCAAATGCAGATCAACAACCTGATCCGGGGCAGGGGAATCCTCTTCTCCGATAACCAGTGTCACGAGTTTATCTCGTCAATCAACCGCAACCTGTCCCGGGCCGGAGCGGTCAGGCAGCAGCGCCACCGCTACTGGATCCTGCGCTACCTGGAGCAATTCCAGGGGGACCGGGTAAGCGCCCTGGTCACCAACCGGGGACCCAAGCGGATCAACCTGCTCCTGCATGACTGTCTTTTTGACGTGGACCTGCCCCCAAACCGTGCCTTTCCTGTTGACCCGGGAGACACTGTCAGGGTAAAGATAGC
>JAJRTB010000129.1 GCA_024278495.1 Deltaproteobacteria bacterium | reverse complement strand
TTCCATCCAGAGAACAGAGGCTTTGCCCGGATTTGAAAATGCCATGCCGATCCCGCTCGACAAGATGATCCGTAACGTGATCAACAGGGGCCACATGAAAAACAGGGAGCTTTTTATTTTTGATCAGGTCGGCAAACAGGTGCGCTGGCTCATGTATTATCTCGAGGACAAGGGGTATGCGGAGTACTCTTTTCTTGCCGGCGGAGCAACCGCGGTTTTGCATGAACAGGTCTACCGCTAAAAAACCGGTGGTTCCGCTTGTCGATTTCATCAAAAGAGATGGCTTCGCAAAAAAAAACAGACTCCGGCCGGGCACGCAACGACCGTCAACACGTGACAACGCGTATACGACTGGATCGAAATTTTTTACGATCCGATAAAGGTAGCGAAGACAATAATGAACAGGGTTGGGTATGCACGGACAAACTGAATTGCAGGTACGCGGGGTTAATCTGAGCCGCATCAGCAATAGAAACGAAAAAAGAGTGGTTGAGGCCATGAACAAAATCCTGGCCGAGATGAACTGGGAGGCTGAAGCCCTGGACATACAGGATATCTACGCGCTGGCCTTGAACAATCTTCCGCCCCGGTATGTCCAGGACGGCACAATAGTCTTTAATGAGTCGGTGAGGCAGGCTGATATTGACAAGGTAGTGCGGGAAGCGGTCAGCAGGGTTAAGTCGAGCCCTAACTACTAACTGTCAGGCGTTCATCTCGAGGCTCTCCATTATCTTGCCGATAAGATTTTCCTGGGTAAACGGTTTGATCAGGTAGTTTTTTGCACCCATGGTGATGGACCTCTGGATCTCCTCCCGCTCAAGCTCGACCGTTACCATTGTAACCGGTATATGTTTGTAGGATTCGTTCGATTTGACCGCCTCCAGCATTGCAAGACCATCCATTTCCGGCATGTGCCGATCCAGGAGAATCAGGTCTATTTCCCCCTGTTCCTGTTCCAGGACCTTGAGTCCTTCGACGCCGTTTGCTGCTTCCAGAAAATCAAAGCCAAGGACTTCCACGGCTTTTTTTATAAAAAGTCGTGTCGCCGTTGAATCGTCTACGGATAGGATTCGCATAACTGTTACTCCTGATATTACCTGACCTGATAGTATAACCCCATGGCATGACGGTACATTTCATATTCTTGAGTATACATAATGATTGATTCGGAAGCACCTAGAAAAAGAAAACCGCCGGGACGCAGCAACCGGGCGATGCGCTTGAGGAGGTCCTGTTTGAATTCCAGGGAAAAGTAGATCAGGATGTTACGGCAGAACACAATGTCCTGGCTGCCCAGATGGTTGAAAGACTCCTGCAGGTTGAGCTTTTGAAAGGTCACCATCTTTTTGACCTCGTCACGTATGGACCAGACTCTGTCATTCTTGTCAAAGTACCGGTCCCTGTACTTTTCAGGCAGCCCCCTGGACATGGAGAGGGTATCGTAGCGACCCAGCTTGCCAAGAAAAAGGACTGTTGAGGAAATGTCGGTTGCCAGAATTTCAAGATGCCCGGGCGTGACAGCAGGGCGGTGTCGGATAAATTCAAGAAAGGTCATGGCAATCGAATACGGTTCCTGGCCCGTTGAACAGGCACAGCACCATATTCGTATTTTTGATCGTTTTCCCGCCTGAATTTCCGCCGCGTACTGTTGGAAGAGCACCTCGTTGAGTATGCCGAACGGGTGAAGGTCACGAAACCAGAAGGTTTCGTTAGTTGTAATTGCTTCAATTATCTTGTCCCGAAGGACATGGGTTTTGTCCGAGACTGCCTTGTCATAGAGCTCACCAAAGGTTTTGCATCCCTGCTCAAACATCATGGTGGTGAGGCGGGTCTCAATCAGATATGCCTTGTCGTCGGAGAGGTGAATGCCGCAGTGCGCCTCAACATAATCCCGGATCAGGCGGAATTCATCTTGGGAGATCATGCGGGAAACCTGTCGTTGTCATGGCTCTGCCGTGTATGGAACTGTTCTGATTGTAACCACTGACGTTCTGTTTATTTCACCCCGGGATGGCGGATGATCTCATCTTCGATCGCGTCAGCGTCCGGTGCGTTGTAGCGGATAATATTTTGCAGATGAAAGAGACTTGCGGGGTCAATCCGGGTGAACTGGATTGCCAGGCCCTCGCGTACCCTGCGCACAACCGTTCCTTCGACCGTAACACTCACGTCGCTGTCGGTTGCGTCAAGTATGATTTTGACCTGACAGGGAGTGCCGGATTCCAGATGTTCTGAAACGGGCAGGAGACATCCGCCGACACTGAGGTTGCTGATTTCATCAGCTGCATACGTGGTGTTTGCCGCGATCAACTCCACATGGACTTTGAAGGGGATACGGGAAAAACGCCTGTTGTCTTCCGGCATGAGCGTTACCTGGTTTTTTTGCCGGATCCACGCAAAACGTTAATCCGGCGGCAAAGAGTGGTGCGGCACCTTGATGTGTCCTGATGCCCGGCGACTTTTTGTGACGCAATTATGAATGTATGTTATCGAAAAAAGACAGTTTGTGTCAAGTAACGATGACAGGCACAGGAATTCAGGAGACATTTCCGGGCAGTGTTCCGCCGTTCCCTGTCCGGATTTTCCTGGCCAGGATTCGTGCGCGCCCACCTGTGGCGCAATCGCCCGTGATCTTCGCCGTGGGGGCGACAGTCAGTTATCAGGGCCGCGGCTTTGTTGTCCGGTAAAAACTTTGACATTCGTTGTGGTTCTGACTTAGAATGTTAGGTATATCTGTCGAGTTCGCAAAAAGTTGCGAATTCGTCGGATCAGATTTGTAATTCATTGAGTTGTCGTAGTGCTCGGCCAGTGTTTATTGCTTTTTGCTAAGTGCATCATATTTCATGCTGTAATTCTCGATTATCGGGGTTTTGAACATGGACTTGAAATCAATTAAGAACAAGATCAGCGTTGGCGTGGGGGCATGTCTCCTGTTGACGGCTCTCGGTATTTCCCTGTACGCGTCACTGAACCTGCGTAACACTTTGTTGTCCTACGCCGAGGTCCAATTGGTTGACATGGCACGAAACAGGGGAGCGGTGATACAGGCTGCCATCAATCATGAACAGCAGGCCGTGGCCATGCTCGCGCAAACCCTGACTGCCGCCCGGGATGATCAGTTCGGCTTTGATTTGGGTCCTGATGCGGTCAAGGGGTTTCTGCGCATGCCTCTCAATGGAAATCAGCATCTGGCCGGAATGTATTCCTGTTGGGAACCCGGCGTCATTGAGGCTGGAACAGAGCATGATGGCTCTGAACTGTTTGACAAAAATGGCAGATTCGCTGTGTACGTGCGTAGAGATGATGACAACTCCCCTGTCTACTCTCCACTTCTCCGGGATGCAATGCGGGCGCCCGGAGGTGAGCCGGGCAGATGGTACAGCGTGCCCAGGGACAGTCGGCAGACCTACGTCAGCGAACCTTTCCAGCAGGAGATCAAGGGCCGGAAGGTCTGGATGTTCTCCATTGTCGAGCCCATAATGGCAGACAGTACGTTTTACGGGGTGGTCGGCCTGGACCTGAAACTTGACCTGATTCAGGAACTGGTCACGTCACTTCAGGAAAATGACGGTCATGCGGGCGATCATGAGGAGATGATGGTCATCAGCAATCAGGGCATCCTGACAGCTGTTTCCCGGGATCCGCTGTTGATAGGTGAGAAGCTGACAACCGTACACCCCGGGGCCGCGGAGGATCTCGGGAAGTTACAGGCCGGCCGGGAGGCGTTCGGGGATGTTGACGGCAACCTGGAGGTGTATCTGCCCATCTTTATAGGCGCTTCGGACAGGCCATGGGCTATTAATATGCACATCCCCCTGGCCGGGATTAACAGTGAAGCCGCAACAGCAATGTGGAAGATGGTTCTCCTGGGGGTGGCGGGCTTTTTTTCAGCCCTGATTGTCATTCGCTACATGGTAACAGGCATTGTCGGCCCCCTGTCCCAGGTGGTGGATCTGGCCGGCGCCCTTGCCCGCGGTGATCTGACCAGGCGTCTGAATCTGAACAGGGATGATGAGATCGGGGATCTGGCCGGCGCCCTTGACCAGTCCTGCGAGTCGCTCTCAAGGATGATTACGGATATCACGGCTAACGCGGAATTACAGGCCGGCGCCTCCCATGAAATGTCCTCTGTTTCATCCCAGCTGGCCGCTACCTCCGAGGAGATGAATGCCCAGTTTCAAACCGTTGCAGGAGCGACCGAAGAGATGTCGGCAAGCATCACCTCCATGGCCTCTGCCTCTGAAGAGATGAGTGTCAATATTCAGAGCGTCTCGTCAACTGCGGAGCAGATGTCCCAGAACATGAATTCGATCGCGGCATCCATAGAACAGATGTCCACGACGGTTGAAGACGTTGCTTTATCGGCCCGTGACGGCTCTATCATTGCAAAACAGGCCATGGAAATGTCCGGAACGGCGACAACGACCATGGAAATTCTCGGCAAGGCCGCCAGGGAAATCGGGGAAGTAACCAGCCTGATTAAACGCATTGCCGACCAGACAAATCTTCTGGCGCTGAATGCGACAATAGAGGCGGCCTCGGCCGGAGATGCCGGTAAGGGGTTTGCCGTTGTCGCCAATGAGATCAAGGAGCTTGCCAACCAGAGCGGCCAGGCGGCAAACGAGATTTCCAAGCGGGTTCAGGGAGTGCAGGCCAATTCCGAGCAGGCCGTGGAGTCCATTATCGGTATTACCGACATAATCCAGCGTATGAATGAATCATCAAATATTATTACCGCGTCCGTTGAAGAACAGACCAGTACAGCCCTTGAGATATCCGACAGCGTGCAGCAGGCAACCGCCGGAATAGGCAATATAGCAAACTCGATTGCCGAGCTTGCCAGGGGAGCCAATGACGTGTCCAAGAGTGCGGCTGAGGCCGCCCGTGCCGTGAACGAGGTGTCTGCCAATATTCAGGGCCTGAGCCAGGCGGCCGGCGAGACAAATAACGGAGCGCAGCAGGTCAACACCACGGCCGGAGAACTTGCCCGGATAGCATCTCAGCTCAGGGACCTGGCTTCACGGTTCAAGGTGGTGGCCGATGAAATTGCTGATGATCAGCAGGGTGATCCCGGAAGCAGTCCTGCCGCCTGATTCGCGCTGTGTACATGGACCTGAATGCGTCCATGTTTACTGATCAAGGATTGAGGCAATCGCCCGGGGGATCTCGTTGAGTGGAAGAATTTCGTCCACAACGCCGGCATTGTGGGCGCTGCCCGGCATCCCCCAAACCACGCTGGACGATTCATCCTGAGCCAGGATATAGACGCCGTTTTCTTTGAGCTTCTTGGCGCCCTCTGTGCCATCCGTTCCCATACCGGTGAGGATGACGCCCATCACATTTCTTCCGTAGACCCTTGCCGCGGATTTAAACAGCAGGTCAACAGAAGGCCGGCATCCCTTTTCCGGTGGCAGGTCGTGCACAACGGTTCTGACCTTGTTGAACTTGTGTTGCAGAATCATGTGCCGGCCGCCCGGAGCTATGTACACGTGACGGTTTTCCGCTACAGCGTTGTTTTCCGCTTCCTGGACACAGTAGCGGGGACACTTGCTGTTCAGGCTTCTTGCCATTGACCCGGTGAAGGTCGGCGGCATGTGCTGAACGATGAAGATAGGGATTTCAAGCCGGTCGCACAGGGGGGGGAGTATCTCAGCCAGGGCCTTGGGGCCGCCGGTGGATACACCGATGAGGAGGGCCTGTATATCTTTGTCCGATGGCGCGGTTGCGTGGCGCGGTCGACCCGTCGTGGGAATCTTTCCCGGCCGGAAGGGGCTATCCGGGCTGATGTGCGTTGACGCGTAGTCACGTAT
Source organism: Deltaproteobacteria bacterium (assembly GCA_024278495.1). GTDB lineage: Bacteria > Desulfobacterota > Desulfobulbia > Desulfobulbales > Desulfobulbaceae > UBA10518. The sequence continues at coordinate 542 of JAJRTB010000129.1, read as the reverse complement.
TTTCACCACAAGCTGGCGGCAGAGCAGGTTTGCGTTTTTCTGCAGGTTTCTGCTCTCCGGCTTGGGGATAAAGTCGAAGGCGCCCATTTCCAGGGCCTTGACGGTGATGTCAGCCCCTTTTCTGGTAAATGAACTGAGCATGATAACGCCGATCTGTTCTGAGCTGGAACGGCCGGCGTTGATCTTCTGGATGGCCTCCAGGGTTTCAATGCCGTCCATGTCCGGCATCTGTATATCGAGGGTTACAATATCAGGAGGAGAAGACTCAATAAACTCAATGGCCTTGATGCCGTTCCAGACGGAGCCGACCACTTCCATGTCCTTCTCGCGGGACAGGCCGGACTCGATGACACTGCGGAAAATGCGCGAGTCATCAACTATCAGTATTTTGACTGGCATGCCGGGAAGATAGAATTATCGTTGGCGTTTCTGCAGATCCGTCACGACCTGGATGAGTTTCCGGGCGCTGAGAATGACAAGCAACTCGTCATCGAGTTTACAGACGCCGACCCCTACATCCGCACCGCGCCGTTCCTGATCGC
>JAJRTB010000128.1 GCA_024278495.1 Deltaproteobacteria bacterium | reverse complement strand
GGACCCAGGGCAAGGAGTTTGACCGGGCCCGGGAGCGGGCCGAGGCCATGGGCATCAAGTTTGTCCGGGCCAAGGTCGCCGACGTGACACCCTGGGAGAACCGGCTCCAGCTGACTTATTCGACCCTGGACGGCAGGCACGCCTTTGAGCCCTTTGACATGGTGGTGCTGTCCGTGGGCCTGGAATCGCCGCGCGACGCCCGGGGCATTGCCAAGACCGCCGGTATTGAGCTGAACCACTACGATTTCTGCAAAACCGATACCTTCTCGCCCCTTGCCACCTCCCGCGAGGGCGTGGTGGTGGCCGGCGCCTTTCAGGGGCCCAAGGACATCCCGGAAAGCGTGACCCAGGCCTCGGCCGCAGCCGGAATCGCCGCCTCCATGCTGACCAAGGTCCGGGGCCAGGGCATAGTGCACAAGTCCTATCCGGAAGAGCAGGCAATGGATGACGAGGTACGCATCGGCGTCTTTGTCTGCCACTGCGGCATCAACATCAGTTCCGTTGTCGACGTCCACAACGTTGAAGAGTCGGTTGAGGACATGGAAGGGGTCGTCTATCATACCGACTCGCTCTACTCCTGCTCCCAGGACGCCCAGGAGGTGCTGAAGGAAAAGATTCGCGAACACCGGTTGAACCGGGTGGTTATTGCCGCCTGTTCGCCCCGGACCCATGAGCCGCTCTTCCAGGAAACCCTGAAAGACGCGGGACTGAACCGAAGCCTGATCGAGATGGTCAATATCCGCGACCAGTGTTCCTGGGTTCATGCCAATGAACCGGACGCGGCCACTGATAAATCCCGCGACCTGGTCCGCATGGCCGTGGCCAAGGCCCGGGGCATGGAACCACTGCCCGAGCAGACCGTGCCGGTCACGCCCCGCAGCATGGTCATCGGCGGCGGGGTCGCCGGTATGACCGCGGCCCTGACCCTGGCTGAGCAGGGCTTTGAGTGTATGCTGCTGGAGAAGGAAAAGAATCTTGGCGGCAATATCGGTCGCCTGACCCACACCCTGGCCCAAGAGGAGACGGCCCAGTTGCTGGGGGACCTGGTGAACCGGGTCAAAAAGAACAAGAAGATCTCCGTGGTTACTGAAGCGGAACTGGTTGAGATTTCCGGTTTCATCGGCAACTACGCATCGGTGGTAGCCACCGGTAACGGCAAGAAGAAAAAGGAGATCACCTATGATCACGGTACCGTGATCCTGGCCACAGGTGGTCGCGAACACCGGCCGGACGGCTACCTGCTCGACAAGTCCAGCAAGGTCATGACCCAGCTGGAGCTTGAGAAACGCCTCGCCGGCAAGGCCAGGAACCGGGCGCCTGATTCTGTGATCATGATTCAATGCGCCGGTTCCCGGGGCGACGACCTGAACTATTGCTCCAAGATCTGCTGTAATCACGCGGTCAAGAACGCGCTCAAGATCAAGGAGATCAATCCGGCCGCCCAGGTCATAGTGCTGTATCGCGACATGCGGACCTACGGCTTTGCCGAGGATGCCTACCGCGAGGCCCGCCTCAAGGGAGTTATCTTCATCCCCTATGAGATGGACAACAAGCCCGAGGTCTACATGAAGGGCAAGACCCTGCGGGTCAAATTCTTTGATGCCATCATGCAGGAAGAGATGGATATGAAGCCGGACCTGGTCGCCCTGTCCGTCGGCATTGTGCCCGAGGGAACCGAGGAGCTGAGCAAGGTCCTGAAGGCGCCGCTCACCGATGACCGGTTCTTCCTGGAGGCCCATGTCAAGCTCCGTCCCGTTGAACTCCCGGTGGACGGGGTGTATGTCTGCGGTATCGCCCACGGTCCCAAGCCCCTGGACGAGACCATTGCCCAGGCCCAGGCCGCGGCGGCCAAGGCGGCCCAACCCCTGGTCAAGGGCCATGTGTCGGTGGCGCCCATTGTCTCGCGTGTCAACGAGGACCAGTGTATCGGCTGCTCCCTGTGCGCCTCCCTCTGCCCGTACGGCGCCATCGAGATGCTCAAGGTGGACAAGAAACGCAAGGCCAGGACCATTGCCGCCTCCTGCAAGGCCTGCGGCATCTGCGCCAGCCACTGCCCGACGTTCGCCATCTCCATGGGCGGCTTTACCAATGAACAGATCAACTCCCAGATCACGGCCTTTGGTCAGGTGAGTGACAAAGAAACTGCTGAGGTGTAAAAAATGAGCGAGCAATTCAACCCCAAGATCCTCGGATTTCTCTGTAACTGGTGCTGCTACGCTGCGGCCGACGCCGCCGGGGTGTCCCGCTACCAGTATCCGCCAAATTTGCGGACCATCCGGGTGATGTGTACCGGCCGGGTCGATCCCGCTTTTATCCTGCGCGGCTTTATCGAGGGCGCGGACGGCATCTTTACCGGCGGCTGACAACTCGGCGAATGCCATTACCAGGTTGGTAATTACGACGCAATGGGAATGAACGCCCTGGTCCACCGGGTCCTGAAAGATATCGGTATCCGCGAGGAACGGTTCAGTCTGCAGTGGGCCTCGGCCGCCGAAGCGCCCAGGTTTGTCCAGCTGATCACCGAATTCACGCAACAGATGAAGGAACTCGGTCCCCTGGGCGAGGCAGAAGGGCTGACTCGGGATGAAATCAGGGAACGGCTCCAGAAGGGTCTTGAGGTCGTCTCCAGGCAGACCGTTCGGGTCAGCTTCGGCAACGCCACCAAGGCGGTACGCAAGGACGCGATCTGGACCCAGGAACACATCAGCGGGATCATCAACACCAAGATGGCCAAGTCCCTGGAAAAAGCCATGGGCTGATTTTTTATAGCATTTTCAAACACAAAAATTTTCAAACACAAAAGCCCGTCATGCCCTACAGGCACGTCGGGCTTTTGTTGTTTCCGTGGTTCATTACGACGAAAATCATGAAGTTTTGTTCAAATCGGGATGTATGTTTCTGCTGCTTCCTGTTGACAAGTGAAAGGGAAGGGGATATATTAACTAATAATTATTACCATCTTAATGTGGCGTCAATTGCGCTTCGGCCAGGGAATGCCCGGCGCAAGCCCGTTCACCCCTTTGGAAAGGAACGAGATGAAAACTGTACAAGGTGACTCAGGAGCCAGGCCTTGTCGCACGGCCGGTTTTTTTACGGTCATCGTTTTCCTGGTAACCGGTTTGGCCGGACAGGCCTTGGCCTATACGGCAGATAATTATATCTACGCGACCATGAGTCCGTCGACGTTTACGCCGACCTCGGGAACCGATTTTACCATCACCCTGCAGTTGACGAATTTTGACGGCGTCGGTATCGAAGGCAAGGCCGCTGGCATCAAGGTCAAGTCGGTCAAGGACCAGACCGGCGCCAAGGCGAATACGACATGCGACGGGAAAGGTTTTACAGATATAGGCGGCGGTTACTATACCAAGACCTGCAGCATTACCGATGCGGACGGCCTCTACTATATTGAGGGTGAGTTCAAGGATCCCGATAACAAAAAGATCAAGTCAAAGCCCGGGTTCGGCGTTACCCTGGGTGGACCGGCCTCGTCAACCGAGATCGGCATCAACACGGCCATGCCGGAATTTATGTACTATCCCCTGACCGGCCAGGTCCGCATCCGCTACTACATTGAAAACCAGGACGGCAGTCCGCACACCGGCGTCACCTACAGTTATGACAAGGCGCCAAACAGTATAGAATGCCACAAGTTTGACAGCGTCAACAAGTTGTGCAAGCCCAACGTGACGTTTCCCGATACCCTCTATGATTACGGCAACGGTGTCTACGACCTCTTTATTAATTATGACAGTGCCTGCAACGATGTTTTTAATATCGGCTGTGATTTTTATGTGAATGACAAGGTAAAGTTTGACAGCTACTTTGCCATTGAAATCAACGATACCATGGCACCGGTCGATCCGACCGGCACACCGCCGCAAAACCCGCTGATGCCTTCCGCCACCCTGGCTGTTATTGCCGATTTCAGCGCGGCCCTGGAGGACGGTTTTGTTGTCGTTCGCTGGAAGACTTCGTCGGAGAATGAAACAACCGGTTTTCACCTGCTTCGGCTTGATCGGGAATCCGGCCGCTTTGAGCAGGTGAACAAACAGCTGCTGCCGGGCCTGATCGTCTCGCCCCAGGGCGGAGAGTACCGTTTTGTCGACGAAGAGGCGCGTCCCGCCGGGAAACTGACCTACAAGCTGGTTGAGATCGAAAACGACGGCACCGCCTTGATCCACGGTCCGTACACGGTCCGGCCGGAATGGCTGGTGCCTGATCCCAAAAAACATGAGAAGAAAAAGCGGTACAAGGCGCGGGCCAAAGATACTTCCCGGGAGATGCACGAGCGTCTCGACCGGGCCCGGCATGAAAAGGAGCGAGCCAAGATCGCCAGGAAACACCGGGAGAAAGAGAAGAAAGATGTTCGTCGTGAAAAGGGTGACCGGCAGCAGCTGAAAATCGTTATCCGTACCGACGGCATCTATTTTCTCGGGGATTCGGAAATTGCCGCCGACCTGGGGATCTCTGCCAGACGGGTCCGGTCCATGATCCGGAAGGGCAGGCTTGACCTGCGCAATGCCGGTAAAACCGTTGCTTACCTCCCCGCCGCGGGTGGAGCCGGGCTCTATTTCTTTGGCCAGGGGCTTGATGATATTTATACCGGCGAAAATGTCTACTGGCTTGGCAGGGGGAAGGGCAGGCTTATGAAAAGGGCAGGCGATGATGACGCACCCCATGGCGCCGACCAGGCAGATCCCGCCGGCCGCTTTGTCGAGACCATCCATGTCGAGCAGCAGAAATTCACGACCATGGTGCCCGGGACCGATTTCTGGATGTGGGATTATTTTATCAGCGATACCGCCGGTGCAGGTAAGGACTTTACCTTTCAGCTCCGGGGCGTGGCTCCGACGGACGGAGAAGCGACCCTGACCGTTACCCTGATGGGGGCCACCGAGATATTTTCAGGACCCGATCATCATGCCCGGGTGGCACTGAACGGAACGGTTATCGGCGACACCTGGTTTGATGCGCAGGAGGTGCGTCAGTCGATGTTTTCGTTCAGCCCGGAACTGCTCAGGGACGGCGCCAACACCTTGACGATCGGCGGCGTTCTCGATACGGGAGCGCCTTACAGTATTTTTTACCTGGATTCGTTTGATCTTGCCTATGAAAGGTCGTACCGGGCGGACAACGACCGCCTGGTCTTCCGTGCCGGAGACGCCGACCGGTTGACTCTTGCAGGGTTTACTGAGCCTGAAATTTTCCTGTTCAACATAACAGACCGGACCAGGCCGAAACTGGTCAAAGGCGTGGTTTCCGCGAGCGGGTCCGGGTACCGCATCTCCTTTAAACCGGAAGAGGGGGCACAATACTATGCCGTGACCGGGTCGGCTCTTACGGCGGTTACGGATGTCTGGCGTGATGAACCTTCCCGTCTCAAATCACGCGAAAACAAGGCCGATTATCTTGTGATTGCCCCGCCGGAACTGCTGGCCGGGGCCCGCAGACTTGCCGTCTATAGGAATGAGCAGGGCCTGGAGACAATGGTCGTCAGCCTTGACGACATCATGGATGAGTTCAACGACGGCAGATACAGTCCCGAGGCCATCGCCGATTTTCTG
>JAJRTB010000127.1 GCA_024278495.1 Deltaproteobacteria bacterium | reverse complement strand
GTTGACAAGGGTCTCGCGCAACGAAAGGTCTGTCAGGAGCCGGATCATGTTGTCGGCCAGGGCCGGCGGGTCGTCCGGCTCGCAGACCAGGCCGGTTTTGCCCGGCTCAAGGATCTCGGGCAGACCCGAGACAGTGGTGCCCACCGCGGGCAACCCCATGGCCAGGCTTTCGACCAGGACATTGGGGATCCCGTCCCGGTCACCGTTGGGCGCCACCCGGCAGCCCAGGGCGAACAGGTCGGCCCGTTCAAATTCTTTAATTACCCGGTCATGGGGCACGGTGCCGAGCCAGCGGCACCGGTCGCTCAACCCCAGTTCAAGGATCGTCTCCAGGATCTTGTCCCGGTCGTCACCGTCTCCGATCAGGGTGTATTCAAAGTCGATTTCGCGTCGACGCAGCAGGGTAAGGGCCTGGAGAACAGTGTCGATTCCCTTTTTGGCGGTGAGCCGGGCCACGGTCAGAATTTTATAGGGAGGCGTCGGGCGCGGCCGTCTGATCGGGTTTTTGAAAAGATCCAGGTCAATTCCGTGGTAGACACAGTCCACCATGGTGGAGCTGCCGTTCACCAGGGACTGGAGGTATCTTTTGTTGTAGCGGGTGCAGGTGACCACGTGTGAGGCCAGCCTGATCTTGTCCCGGAGCTGGTCCGGGTCCGAAGTGTAGATGTCCTTGGCATGGGCGGTGAAACTGAAGGGCAGGTTGGAGAGCTGCGCGGCGAACATGGCCACGGACGAGGGCGAGTGGGCAAAGTGGGCGTGCAGATGGGTGATTTCGGGTGCGTGGCGCAGGTACTGGTTGACGATGAAAGCGCCCTGGAGCAGGTGCTTGACCGTGCCCAGACTGCGGGTCCGGGAAAAACGGATTCCGGCCCGGGCCAGGGCGGCACGGAAAACGGTTGAATGCCGGGTCGCCAGGAACGCGGCCGGCAGCAGAAGCCGGTGAAACTCCAGGAACAGCTCCGTGGGCAGGTAGTCGACCCGGGCCCGGATCTTCCTGATGCTGTCATGGAAAAACGGTTCCCGGGGATGGCGCATGGAGAAGATACGGATCCGGATGCCCCGGCGTTCAAGCAGCAGGATCTCATTGGAGATGAACGTTTCGGAAATACGGGGATATCCCTTGAGAACCATCCCCAGAACAGGCCCGGTCATGGTCCGGCTGACCTGAAATGGCTCAGGCGGGCCTTGATAGTATCTATGCCGTCCAGCTCAAAACCGGCAATGGCCCGTCGGTAGTCGGGCAGGGTTTTCAGCATGGTCTCCACCTTGTTGCGAAGGTGTTCTGGCGCCAGTTCCCGCAGGGGAATGTAATCGACCAACCGGCGTTTTTTAAAGGCTTCGGCCCGGAGCAGCTGTTCCCTGCGCGGGGTGTCACGGGGAACGATGAGGCAGGGGGTCTGCTGGCTCAGGATTTCACAGATCGTGTTGTAGCCGCCCATGGAAACGACCAGGTCAGCCGCGCCAAACATCTCCTCCATCCGCGGGTAAAAGGGCAGAACCTTGATCTTCAGGTACCGGGCCCGCCTGGCCAGATGGCGTCGCTGCTGCCTGGGCATGAAGGGCCCGGTAATCAGGACGGAGGCCACTTTTGTCAGCGGCTGTTTTTCAAGCATGGAGAGGTAGGAATCCATCATTTTGAACCCGTCACCGCCGCCGCCGGTTGTGACCACGATCATCCGGTCCGCGGCCGGGACGCGGAATTTTTTACGGGTCTTGCGCCGTACCCTGTCCGGGGCGACCTGCCGGGGCAGGTAGCCGGTAAAGTGCATTTTCCGTCGGATCGGCTCCGGGATATTGTATTCAACTGCGGCGTCATAGATGTCGCGGCGGCCGTAGACCCAGATTTCCGAGTAGAGTTCCGCCAGGTGCCGGTACACATCCTTGTTCTCCCAGTCCCGCCGGACCGTGTCCCGGTCGTCCATGATATCCCGGAGTCCCAGAACCGTCCGGGTGCGGGGCGAATGGTTCTTGAACCACTTGAGGACCGGCAGGACCTCGCGCTTGAGGCCGAGCGGTTCCTTGTCCACGATAAAGAGATCGGGTTGAAAACTCTTGGCCGTGGCGGAAATAATTGATTTGCGGATGGTCAGGGCATGCTCCGGGTCTATGCGGATGGACAGGGAGTGGTATTCGTCGTTGGTCTTTTTTATCATGCCCGGGATTCGGACGAAATCAACGTTTTCCGGCAGGGAGAAGCGCCCGGCAATGGGTGAGCCGGTCAGCACCAGGATGTTGGTGGAGGGCGAGCGCAGGTGCCCGGCAATAGCCAGGGTCCGGCGGATATGTCCCAGACCGTAGGTGTCGTGGGAGTACATCAGAATATTGTAAAAGGGGTGGTCTCCCATGAGTCCTTCAAGTGGTCCTGCAGGCGGAATTTTCTATGATTTGCCAGCTCGCGCAGTTCCTGCGGCGACAGGTCCCTGCGGTCTGCTATCTTGCGGGCCGGGATGCCGGCCCATATTTCGTAAGGACCGGGATTTCTGGTCAGTACCGATGCGGCCCCGATCACGGTTCCGTCGGGAATTTCGGTCACCTGGTACAGGACAATGGCATTTTCATGGATCCAGACATCTGCGCCGATATACTTGTCCTGCCAGACAATTCCGTAACGTTCCTGCTGGAGAAGCAGGGGGGCGTGACCGTCATGGATATGGTCATGGGTATAGATCCTGGTCCGGGCCCCGATCATGCACCAGGGGCCGATATGGATGTTGCCGGTGCAGTCGAGAATGGAGAAACGGCTGATGCAGAGATTGGTCTCGGTACCGGCGGTTCCCCATGCTTCCGGTGCAATATAGAGCCTGCCCTTGTTGATCTTGCCGTGGGGACGGCGAACACACTGCTTCAGGGACTCCCGCAGGACTTTTTTTGTTTGTGTTGCCGGTTCAAATTTCATTGCTGCCTGAAAAGAGTCTTTGTCAGTGTCGTGGATGTCCAGGCACGTTCAACGTGTCGAGATGTCGTTCCTTCCTGATGGCGGGACCCTGTTATTCTTACGGGAGCCGGTCCTTTTTTCCTGCCTGATTGTGCTACATTTTCAGCAGAAGTGCCAGAAATCTTTTGAGTTCGCCGGCGGAAACCACATCCTGAATCCGTGACGAAAGTTCGCGGCTTTGGCAACTAACGTATTGAAAAAGTGAAATATTTGTTCTCTCATTCAACCAGACGAGTTCTCACTCGACATCGCCCTTCGGGCCGCGGGTGAGCGCTCACGGATCCAGGCACATAAAAAAACCCCTGCCGGCAGGGG